>JADGBU010000002.1:0-8551 GCA_015231295.1 Magnetococcales bacterium
ATCGGGAACAGAGCACCTTCGAAGCCATGCTGCTGCCCTCTCCCGAGGTGCTGGCCGATCTTCAGCCCGTCGCCGATCAGTGGGAATCCTTTCAGCGCAATGTCCGCTCCGGACTCTCCGGCCCCGGCGATCTGGAAACCATCAAGAAAAAAGTGATCGAGGAGAATGTCGCCCTGCTCCTCTCCATGGACAAGGCCGTTCAGCGGATGGCGGTCCAATCCCGACAGAACCACGATCGCATGCTCCGGGCGGTCACGCTGCTGGTGGGGAGCAATCTCGCCATCGTGCTGCTGGGATTGCTTTTTCTGACCTGGCGCGGCTGGTCCCTGAATCATCAGATTCACGACTTCTCCGGTCGCCTCGAAGAATACTCCCATGGCAACCTGGAGATCCGGTTCGAGGAGGGCTATGTCCCGGAGTTGGAGTTCATCGGACAGAAATTCAATCTCGTCACCGAGCAGATCACCCACTCTCTGCGTCAGCAGCGGCTTCAGGCCGAAAGCGTCCTCGCCGTGGTCAACGAGTTGATCCCCTTGAGGGCTCTCCTCGCCGAAGACTCCCGGGGAACCGTGGTCCTCTCCAGAGAGGTGTTGAAACTCAACGACGAACTCGATCAGGAAACCCAGGGGCTCAAGGTCAAGATCGATGAGGTCAAGGCGAACATCAACTCCGTCAACGAAGTGGCCCACGAGCTGTCCAATAACGTTTCCTCCATCGCCGCCGCGTCCGAACAGGCGAGTGTCAATGTCACCACCATGGCCTCCGCCGCCGAGCAGATGACCGCCAATATCGAAAATGTCAACACCAATCTCGGCCATGTGAATCAGGCGGTCAGTACGGTTTCCTCCGCCATGACTCAGCTCACCTCCTCGTTGGGGGCGGTGAAGGAGCGGTGTCAACTGGCCGATCAGCGTTCCGAAAAGGCCAATCTCAACGCCCGCGCCAGTCTCGGAGTGATGGACAAGCTGGCCGTTGCCGCCGGTGAGATCGGCAAGGTGGTCGGCATGATCAAAACCATCGCCGATCAGACCAACATGCTCGCCTTGAACGCCTCCATCGAAGCCGCCGGAGCCGGTGAGGCGGGCAAGGGGTTTGCCGTGGTCGCCAACGAGGTCAAGGAGCTGGCGCGCCAGACCGCCGACGCCACCCGCATGATTCATGAGAAAACCCGCGAAATCCAGAACAAAACCCGTGAGGCCGCCAATGTCACACGGGATATCACCACCTTGATCCAGCAGATCGCGGAAACCAATATCGAAATCACCCGTTCCGTGGACGATCAGACCCGGGCCGTGGGCAATATTGCCCAGTCGATGCGCAATGTCACCCAGGCCGCCGACGAAGTGACCCGGAACGCCTCGGAACTGGCCATGGCCTCCCAGGAGGTGGCGCGCGCCGCAGTCGAAGCCGCTGCGGGCACCACCGAAATCGCGCGTGCCGCCTCCAACGTCGCGGTGGGCGCGGCCAATGTCGCCCATGAGAGCACCATCGCCCAGGAGCGCACCCATGGGTTGCAGATGGGTTCCGAGGAGATTTACATCGCCTCGATCAACGTGCAGAAGCATGTGTTGCAATCTCTTGATCTGCAAGAGTATCTCAACGGATCGATCCATCATGCGGCCATGTTGACCTCGGTGGTTCACGAGATCAGCGAGGCTCTCAAGCAGTGGGAAGAGGGCTTCTCTTACAGTTCTCCGGCGTTCGATGTGCAGGCGGTGAAGAATGCGCATCTCAAGTGGCTCGGCAAGCTGGAGCATGTCATTCGCGGACGGGCCAAACTGAAGCCGGAAGAGGTGGCCAGCGGTCATGAGTGCGCTTTCGGCAAGTGGTATGACAGCGAAGGGACGGAACGGTTCGGGTCGATTCCTTTGTTCGTGGAGTTGGGCAAGGTGCATATGCGGGTGCATGAGACGGCGCGTTCGGTGGTTTCCAAGGTGGCGCATCACGAAAAGGAGGCCGCCATCGCCGAAATGGATGAGTTTCAGAATCTGCGGGCTCAGATGTTCGTGTTGTTGGATCGGTTGTTCATGTCGAAGGAAGCCAATGCGGTGATCCGGGCGTTGCGGGATCGGTCGGACGGGTGATGGATTAAGGGGGTCCGGGGGCGATTATCGCCCCCGGTGGAGGTCTGGAGGCAACGCCTCCAGGGTTTTGACTTTGACTTTCGCGCGCTTTTACAGACAAGCGAATCAGCCATTCGCGCAGCGCGCCAACCGACCGCCGCAGGCGGTGCAGTTGGGGCAACCTCAGAGGGTGATGTGTCATGAATATCCTCTTGCGTCAACATGCCTTGCAGAGAATGTTCGAGCGGGAGGTCTCCATGGAGGATATCCGTAATGTCCTGCTTCATGGGCTTGTGATCGAAGAGTATCCAGAGGATACCCCTTACCCAAGCAGTCTGTGGTTGGGAGAGGATGAACAGGGCAGACCTCTGCATGTGGTCGTGGCAGAGAATCGTGCAGAAAAGCAAAAAATCATCATTACGGTTTACCACCCAAACCCGACCTTGTGGTTATCGGATTGGACTACCCGGAGGAATAGCCCATGAAATGCACAGTGTGCAAACACGGAGAGACCAGACCGGGCAAGGTCAGCGTGACCCTGGAACGCAGGGGGGCCACTTTAGTATTTCGTGAGGTGCCAGCTTTGGTTTGTGATAATTGTGGCGAGGCTTATCATGACGAAGCGGTGGTGACCCAATTGATGCAACGGGCGGAAGATGCGGTGCTCGCCGGTGTTGAAATTGATGTCAGACGGTATGCCGCCGCATAAAAAAATGCACCCACCAGGGAGATCCTCTCCTCCCCTCATCGATTGGATTTTTCCCAAAGGGCGATCGATTCCACCACCTCGGTCAAGGCACGGGAGAACTCTTTCTCCAGTGGGGAGGCATCGATCGCCGTGGCGGGTTGAAGCAACGCCTGCTCCAGTGCCCAGGCGGCCTGAAACAGCCTTTTGGCCGACAGATTGCCAGCCATCCCCTTGATCGAATGCGCCAGTCGATGGGCGGACGTTCTTTCCGACGCATGGCCACGGATCAACCATGCGGAGATTTTGCGATCCGCCTGGGCATAGGAGTGTACAAACTCCGTCAACACCATTCGCAGCAGTTCGGATCTATGGTTCACCCGATCGAGCAGCTCCTGAACCTCGATGCAATGCGCCAGACAGGCGACCGGATTGGATGGAGGTTTGCTCTTGATGCTTTCCACGGGTGAGGCGTGGGGTTTGATCCAGCGCATCAAGGCAGCATAGAGCTGTTCGGTATCGATCGGTTTGGTCAGATGATCGTTCATGCCGAGCGAGAGGCTTCGTTCTCGATCTTCGTTCAAGGTATGCGCGCTCATGGCCACGATGGGCAGACGGCTCCAGCGGGGATCGGCTCGTAACGCTTTGGTTGTTTCATAACCATCGAGCAGAGGCATTTGGATATCCATCAGGATCAGATCGTAACGTTCGGTTGCCACCATAAGCAGCACTTCCCGTCCGTCTCCCGCGCACTCCACCGAGATGCCGACATGATGCATCAACTCTTCGGCGAGTCGTCGGTTCATGATGTTGTCTTCGGCCAACAGCACTTTGGTGCCTTCCAGAGTCTGTCTGATTGGGTATAGATCCATGGTTGCCCCCGGATGATGCGGTGCAGGTTGAAGCCGATGCCGAGGACACCGTTGACCGGTGTTTTGATCCGGATTTCACGGAGGGGCATTTCGCTCCAGGCGTTGCGTATCCTTTGTCGTTCCAGATGATCGGGATGTCATTGGCCACCAGATTGAACCGTTCCGGTTGTCATCGCAATGGATTATCGTGTCCTTATAGGGTAAAATGTCGGGAACGCGCTTCGGTGGGATCTGTTTCCAGGGGGCGGTGTGGCTGTTGGCGACCGGGAGGTGTCAGGATCGCTCTTGCGGGCGGGGATCCGGCCACCGGCGGGAGACCATCGCCTCCGCGCCTGCGATGATCAGCCAGGAGAGCAGCATCGAGACGAGCACATGGCTCGGAAAATGAGCCCCTTTCATCATCTGATAGAGTCCCATGATCCAGCCCAGCGTCAGACCGGCTCCCAATCCGAGCCATCGTTGTCGTCGGGTCGGCAGCAGATGATACAGAACCATGAAGGCGAATCCTCCCGAAGGGTGTCCGGCGGGAAAACATTTCCCCGGCCTGACCGCCGGGAAATCGTCGGGCTGCGTTGCCAGCAGCGGCACGAAGGGGAGCGATCCGCCGTAGCGGGACAAAGACCAGGGGCAGTGGACATTGGTGATGTTCTTCATGCCGGAGATCACGCCGGGCACCAGGATCAGACAGGCCAGCAGCAGGATCAGCGGACGCCGTTGCCGCATCGGGAGTCGGCGTTTCCAGACGAGCCCCAAGGCGATCAGGGTTCCGATCGCCACCAGCACCACCAGCCACTTGGGCCAGACATAAAAGAGCATGCGGGGCCAGAAGGCATCCTTGTCCACTATCCAGGATTGAATCTCCTCCCGGTAGAAAAAATCCTGCACCCGCAGATCCAGAGTGGTGAACTCCGCCAGCAGCATCACCAGCAGCAGCAGGATCAGGCTCCAGGCGAGGGAAGGTTTTCGCGTCACGGCAGACTCTTGTCAAGCTTTTTGTGGCGCATGGTGTTGGCGGTCTGATAGAAGGCGATGGCATCGTCGAGCATGGTGCCTTCGGCCTGTTCGACCCGCTCCTGACGCTCCTTGCCCCATCCCCGCTCGAAGCGGTAGTGGCTGGATTGCTGTTGCGGAGAGAGAATCGTCAAACGATCTCCGGTGATCATGCCCAGTTTCTGATAGGTGCCGATGAAGGCGCGACGGGCTTCCGGCGGGGTTCTGAGCACATCCTGTCCGAAGAAGCGGCTGTCGTAGCTCCAGCCGAGCAGTCCGAGCACCGTGGGGGTGATATCGATCTGGCTGGTCAAGCCCTCCTCCAGTCGGGGTTGGAGGTGACGGGGGGCATGGATCATCAGGGGAATGTGATAGCGGGAGACCGGCAATTCGGTTTTGCCCGCGCTGCCCGCGCAGTGATCCGCCGTGATCACGAACAGGGTGTCGTCGAACCAGGGATGTTTTTTCGCTTCGGCGAGAAAGTGACCCACCGCCCAGTCGGTATATTTCACCGCGCCGGAGCGTCCCCCGGGCGAGGGGATGTCGATGCGTCCGTCCGGATAGGTGAAGGGGCGGTGATTGGTGGTGGTCATGACAAAATAGTAAAACGGTTTCCCCGCCGCATGGGCCTGATCCGCTTCCCGGATGGTGCGGCGGAACAGATCCTCGTCGGCCACGCCCCAGATGTTCTCCTGGGTGATCTCCTCTTTTTTCAGTTGGGTGCGATCCACCACCTCGAAGCCGTTGTGGCCGAAAAAGTAATTCATGTTGTCGAAATAGCCGTAGCCCCCGTAGATGAAACGGGTATCGTATCCCCGTCGCCGGAACAGTTCTCCCGAGGAGAAGAGTCCTTCGTTGTTGGGACGCTTGACCTTGCTGCGTCCGGGGGTGGGGGGGACCGAGAGCACCAGGCTTTCCATGCCCCGATCGGTGCGGTTGCCGGTGGCGTAGAGTTGGGTGAAGGTCAAAGACTCTTTCGCCAGCCGGTCGAGATGGGGGGTCAGGCCTTCGGGATTGCCGAAAAAGCCCATGAAATCCGCGCTGAACGATTCGATGGTCAACTGGATCACGTTGAGACGCTTTTCCGGTCCCGGATGGGTCACGGTACGGGCGATGTCGGCGGGATTCTGGGGGGGGATGGGTTTGGAGCCGGGTTCGGCGAGCAGGAGTTCGCGCACCCGTGCGGCGGCTTGCGCCTCATCGCGCTGGAGATAGAACAGGGAGTATTCCAGCTCGTTGTGGATGAAGGCCGAAAACAGGGAGTAGAGACCGTTTTTGGCCAGTTCGTTGTGAAACCGGTTGTGGGAGATGTCGGCCATCGAGTGGTCGATGGCCCAGAAAGCGATCACGGGCAGCAGCAGAAAGGGGATGCCTTGTCGGGTTCGTTGTCCGAGGGTCGTGGGGAGCAGTACGGATTCGGTGGTCAGCCAGCGGGCGCGCCAGGCGATCCAGGAGATCAGCACCGTGGCGGCGAGAATCGCGGAAAGCAGCAGGGGAACCGGATAGGATTGCCGAATGTTGCCGATCACCTCATGGGTGTAGACCAGATAATCCACCGCGATGAAGTTGTAGCGCACCCCGAACTCATCCCAGAAGATCCACTCGGAGACGCCGTTGAAAATCAACAGATAGAGCACCACGAAGTGGATCGCCAGATAGCCGAATCGCTGGAGGGGGTGGCGGAACAGGCGATCGGGCAGAAGCATCAGGTAGAGGGCGAAGGGAATCGAGCAGTAGAGGGCGGCGGTGGCATCGAACAGCAGACCGGTGGCCAGGATGGTCAGCGCGCCTCCCCACGACGGGTCGAGGCTCTCGAAGGCCTTGATGCCGAGCGTCAGGCGGATGATCTGGGAGAGAATCAGAAAAAGGACGATGAAGCGATACAATCCCGCGAATCGCGCGACCAGCGGTCGCGACCCGGAAGAGGTGGCGGGCTGGTCGGGCGAAGGCGTGATCATGATTCGGTGGCCGGTTCCGTGGGTTGTTTTTCCCGATAGTCACACCCTTCCACGGCGCACAGATGTTCGGTGCCATAGCGTTTGGTGATCTTTTCGGTGATGAAGGGGGCTGCGCACTTGGGACAGGGGGTATCGGCGATCGGCTTGTTCCAGAGGGCGTTTTTGCACTTCGGATAGCCGGAGCAGGAGTAGAAAATCTTGCCGCGTCGGGATTTTTTCTCCAGGAAAGTGCCCTTGTTGCACAGCGGACAGAGCACGCCGGTATCGCGTGGTTTTTCCAGGGGCTGGATGTTGCGGCACTCCGGATAGCCGGAACAGGCCAGATATTTGCCGAATCGTCCCTCTTTGATGAGCATCGGTTTGCTGCACTTGTCGCACAGTTGATCCGACAGTTCCGGAGGGGCGACGGGGGTCTCCTCTTCCCCTTCTTTTTTGATGTTCTGGGTGAAGCGGCACTCCGGATAGTTGGAGCAGGCGAGAAAACGGCCAAAGCGTCCCAGTTTGATGAACAGCGGCTGACTGCACTCCGGACATTGCTGATCGGTGGCTTCGGTGGTGATGTCGGAGCGTTTGGTGGAGCTTTCCTTCTCCTGGATCTGGGTGATGAACGGAGTCCAGAAGGAGTCGAGCAGCGGCACCCAGGCCATTTCGCCCCGCGACACCGCGTCGAGATCATCCTCCAGATGGGCGGTGAAGTGATAATCGACATATTTTTCGAAGTGTTCCACCAGGAAGCGGTTCACCACCTCTCCCACATCCTCGGGCACGAATTTGCGCTGGTCGAGCTTGACGTAGCCTCGTTCCTGGAGCGTGGACATGGTGGGGGCGTAGGTGGAGGGCCGACCGATGCCATAGCTTTCCAGAATTTTCACCAGCGAGGCTTCCGTATAGCGGGGCGGCGGCTCGGTGAAGTGCTGATGAGGCGTGATGGCATTCATGCTCAGGGTATTGCCGGGTTCCAGGGGCGGGAGCATGGTATCGGTTTCGTCTTCGTTGCGTTCTTGTTCCGGGGTGGCGTCCTGGCTTTCGCTGTAGACCTCCATGAATCCCGGAAAGGCGATCGAGGAGCCGTTGGCTCGCAGCAGATAAGGGGCCTTGGGATCGTTGACTCCCACCGACAGGGTGGCCGCCACCTGATCGATCTGCGCCGAAGCCATCTGACAGGCCATGGTCCGTTTCCAGATCAGCTCGTAGAGACGGAAGCCATCCCGGTCGAGATGTTTGCGCATCTTTTCCGGCAGCAGACAGGGATCGGTGGGACGGATCGCCTCGTGGGCCTCCTGGGCGTTTTTCGCCGAGGATTTGTATTTGCGGGGCGTTTTGGGCAGATGCTCCGCGCTGTAGCGATCCTTGATCAGGGTGCGCAGGGCGGCGATCGCCTCGCTGGCCAGCTGCACCGAGTCGGTACGCATATAGGTGATGAGACCGACCGTCTCCTGACTGCCATCGGCGGTGGTGATCTCGACCCCTTCGTAGAGCTTCTGGGCCACCATCATGGTCTGACGGGCGGAGAAGCCCAATTTGCGGGAGGCCTCCTGTTGCAGCGTCGAGGTGATGAAGGGCGGGGAGGGGTTGCGGGCGACCCGTTTCTTTTCCACCGCCGCCACATGCAGCGATTGATTCTCCAGGGCCTGCACCAGTTGGGTGGCTCTGGCTTCGTTGTGGATGTCGAAGCGGTTGAGCTTCTTGCCTTCGGCGCACACCAGACGGGCCACGAACGGACGGGCATCGACCCCCGCTTCGTTGCGGGCCACGTCGGCGGCGATGCTCCAGTATTCACGGGTCTTGAAGGCGCGGATTTCGTTTTCCCGTTCGCAGATCAGCCGCAACGCCACCGATTGCACCCGACCGGCGGACAATCCACGACGCACCTTTTTCCACAACAGGGGGCTCAGGTTGAATCCCACCAGATAGTCCAGGGCGCGACGCGCCTGCTGGGCGTTGACCAGATTCATGTCGATGTCGCGGGGATTGGCCACCGCT
>JADGBU010000002.1:8890-44968 GCA_015231295.1 Magnetococcales bacterium
TTGATCGTCTTGGCCTTGGCCGGAGACTCCACGATTACGAGAGTGGTCATGAATGCGGGCGTCACGCTGGAGTGAACGGAGTGCCTGGCCGGTCGGAGTGTCAGGATCGGGGGGTCACGGCATAACGACCTCCCGGCAGACGTTGGACCAGTCCGGATATTTCAAGTTGCAGTAAGATGCGTGAAAGCGCGGCGACTGTCAATTGGCAACACCGGGCCAGATCATCTTCCTGAGTGGCCCCGCCCTGGATATGGGTCAGGATGGCGGCGACCTCATCCGGCAGATCCGGGGTGGGCGGGGGTTCCGCCGGTGGTCGGAAGCGGGGTGCGGGCGACCATTTCAGCTCTTCGAGAATATCGGCGGCTTTTTCCACCAGTCGCGCCCCCTGACGCAGCAGATCGTGCGGGCCACGGGTATTGGTTTCGTTGGGAGGACCGGGGACGGCGAACACCTCCCGTCCCTGTTCCAGGGCCATGTGGGCGGTGAGCAGGGCTCCGGAGCCTTCCGGAGCCTCGACCACCACCACGCCCCGCGTGATTCCGGAGAGAATCCGCGCCCGTGGCGGAAAGGCCCAGGGAACCGGCATCAAGCCCAGCGGGGCTTCGCTGATCAGGCATCCCTGATGGGCGATACGCCGTTGCAGCTCCCGGTGATCCCGGGGGTGAACGATGTCGAGGCCGGTGGCCAGGACCGCCATGGTGGGACCGGGGGCCTCCATGGCACCGCAATGGGCGGCGGCATCGATGCCCGCCGACAATCCGCTCACGATCAGCACCTCCGATCGGGTCAGTTCGCGGGCCAGATCGGCGGCGAAGGAGACCCCGCGCGGCGTGGTCTTGCGGGTGCCGGTGATGGCCACCATGGCCGGATGGGTCAACAAGGTCGCGTCCCCGAGCACGAACAGCGCGGCGGGAGGATCGTGGATTTCGGACAGCAGCGGGGGATATTCCGGCGTGCCGGGCAGGATCATCACGCCGCCCAGGGCGTGGAGACGATCCAGTTCCCGCTGGATCGGTTCGGCGGGAATCTCCTGGCGGAACCGCTCCAGGGCGCGGATGGCCCCGGAACGAATACCAGGAATGGTGCCCAGTTGTTGCCGCGTGGCCTGGAGCAGAGCCTGAGGCGTTCCCAGATGATGGATCAGACGACCGATGGTGGCCGCGCCGAGACCCGGCGAACGGATCATGCGCAACCAATCGAGATGCAGTTCGGGATCCATGGTATCGAATGGTCAGGGGGTGGCGATCCGGTCTCCGCGCCGGATGGGAGCCTGGCTCCGGGCGAGGAGGGCCAGGGAGGCCCGTTCGCCGATCTGGATCAGGATCGCCTCACCGATGACCGGTGGCGGGAGCGTTCCGGCGGAAGCGGTTCCGGCGGGAGCGGTCTTGCCGGGAGTGCTCGGATGGTCGGTGCGATACAGGGGCAGGGTCAATCCCTGAACCGCCCGGTCGCGACGGCCCAGACTCACGAGGATCACGGCGGGGGCTGCGGTTTCGTCGAGGCCGTCCTGGATATGGATTACCCGTCCGGCCATCGGTTGGGGAGCCTTGGCGTGGGGGGTGAAATGGGCGTCGATGGTGGCGGAGAGATCTGCGCCATCTCCGGCTTCGATCGCCTGGAGCGATTCGGTGATTTCGGCGATCAGGCCGTGGGGGGTCGATTGTCGTACCCGCGCCGTGCCGAGTCGTAGTAGCAGCGCGCCCAGCGGTTGCGCGGTGACGGGATCGATCAGGGCCGGGCCGGGGCGCAGCAGATCCAGGGTGGTGCCCACCGGCAACGCTTTGGGATAGTGAATGCGGACCAGATCCCCCCGTCCCATCAGGGGACGCTCTCCGAGCGGCGCGATCACCCGTCCCGGCAGGGGGGCGGGCGTGGTGACGATCCGATCCCGGCGGGCCAGCGCGTGCCGGATCAGGGCGGAGAGGGAAGGGGGAGTCGTCGTGTTCTCTTCGAGTGGTCGAACGGTCGCCTTCGGGGTGATCCGTTCCACCCGCAGGGGTTCCGACTGCGCGGGAGTGGCCTGGGTGATCAGCAGCACCAGAATGAAAAACAATGGCATGGCTATCGGCTCGCTCGCAATGTCGGGTGTCGGGGAGGGACGGAGGGCGCGGGGACCGGGGGAGAAGCGGTCATCGGGAGTCCGGCGTCATGATCCGTCGATCCCATGGGTCGTTGGCTTCCCTCGTTTGAATGATCGCATCATCTCCATAAAGTGTCGGATGTGTCAACCGTGGGGCCCGAAGATTCGATCCATCCTGTTTTTTTATGGGATTCTCACCGATCGGGAGGGTCATGACTGGTGTCCCGTTTCCAGAAGACGCCGAAAGAACTGCTCCGCCTCCGGGGGCGTGGAGGTGAAATGAATGGTCTGCCGACCATCCCCCGCATCGTCGGTGAGCACTTTGGCGTAAAGATCCCGAGTGATCAGACGCTCTTGATCGTCGAACAGTTTGATTTGCAGATTGGTCAACCGTTCGGCGTTCAGTTCGGAAACCATTTCGGCCATCGGGGGTGCCAGCGTGATCAGGGATGCGGTATGCACCTCCTGTCCGGCATGTTTGCCTTCCATGATTCGGATCCGGATCGAAACCGGAACGCGCAACGGTTGCAAAGAGAGCTTGTCCGGCGTGGGCAGTTGCAGATTGAAGTTTCCTCCGATGCCGCTCACTTGATGGATGGTCAATGGACGCCCTGCACCTTTGGGCATCACTTCCCAGCTCTGATCGATGGTCAGGATCGCGCCACAGGCCCGAGCCGTGGCATCGGAGATCAGGATCTGTCCTCCCACGGTCAAGGACTCGATGCGTGCGGTCAGATTGATCGCGCTGCCCACCACGCCATATTTGGTGCGTTTGTCCGATCCGATGTTGCCCGCCACCACCACGCCGGTATTCAGGCCCACGCCCATCATGAATTCCGGGAAGTGGCGTCGTCGGTTTTCGGCATTCACGCGCGTCATGGCCTGCTGCATCGCCAGCGCGCAGGCCACGGCCCGTTGCGGATCGTCCTCGCGGCGGATGGGCGCGCCGAACAGAGCCAGAATGCCATCTCCGATGAATTCGATGATCGTGCCGTTGAAATGCAACAGGACTTCGGTCATCACCTCCAGATAGTGGTTGAGCATGGTCACGACCTCTTCCGGGGCGCGTCGTTCGCTCAACAGGGTGAAGCCGCGCAGATCGGACATCATCACGGTGACTTCGCGTTTTTCTCCTCCCAACCGCAGGCCATCCGGCGAGTCGAGAATGGTGGCGACCACATCTTCGGACATGTAGCGTCCGAAGGTCGAGCGGATGAATTGATTGGCGCGATCGAGCAATTCATTGGCTTTTTTCTGTTCGGAGAGCACCGCCACCAGATTGTCGTTCAGATGTCGAATCTCCTGATTGCTTTTTTCGATCTGTTCCCGTGCCAGTTTCAGGCCCAGATGGGTCTTGACCCGCGCCCGGACGATGGGTGCGGAAAAGGGTTTGGTGATGTAATCGACCGCCCCCACGGCGAAGCCTCGGGCCTCGTCCTCGGGATCCCCCTGACCGGTGACGAAAATCACCGGAATGCCACGGGTTCTGGGATTTTCCCGCAAGCGGCGGCACACCTCGAAACCATCCATGCCCGGCATGATGATGTCGAGCAGAATCAACTCCAGCGTGCCCCCCTGAGCCAGTCGCAGGGCATCCTGACCGTTGGTGGTCATGGAGAGGTCGTATTCATCTTTCAGCAATTCCGCCAACATTTTGATGTTGCCGGGGAGATCATCCACGATCAGAATGCGGGATCTGGTTGACTTGTCGTTCATGACCGCTCCTTGCCGGGAATTTCCAGATGGTTGGCCAGTCGGCTCCATTCGGATCGGGCGGTGTCGAAATCGAATGTATCCAGGGCGGTTTCGATCCGGGCGATGTTCTCCTGGGCTTCTCCCGCTCCGATGCGGGATTTGAGGCTTTGCAGACGGTTCAAGGCCTGAAAATCGTGGTCACGGATCGCCTCGCCCAGGGCGTGCAGCATCGGTGCGAGCACTTCCGGCGCGGCGGTGTCCGTCGGACTTCGGGATGGGCTCTTTTCGGGCAGAGCGGCGATGGCGTCCAGCACGATTTTCAGGCTTTCGGCATAGCGGGTCATGGGGTCGGACCACCGGCTTTGGGGATCGTGCTTGAGCGCTCTTTCCAACTCCCGGGCCGCGTCGTGAAGGTCGAGGGCTCCGAGGTTTCCCGCGATCCCTTTGAGGGTATGGATCGTTCGGAGGGCTTCGTCGCGGGTGGCGGGGGTGGATTCGGTCAGGAGCGGCCACAGCGTGCGCGCATGGTCGGCGTAGTCCCGGCGAAAGCCGGTGAGCAGTTGATGCAGCAGTGGCCAGTTGCCGTTGAGCCGTTCCAGCACGGCCCGAAGATCGATTCCTTCCAGCCGTTCCGGAGCCTGGTGGGGTGGGAGTGGGGCGGGGGGATCGGTTGCCGGGGAGAGCAGGGGACCGATCCCCTCCCGGGGGTGGATCCAGCGGATCAGGGCCGCAAAGAGCTGTTGTTGGTCGATGGGTTTGGTCAGATGGTCGTTCAGCCCCTGGGCGAGGGAGTGTTCCCGATCGCCGCTCATGGCGTGGGCGGTCATGGCGATGATGGGCAGCGTCGCCAATCCGGGATGAAGACGGATTTTTCGGGTGGCGGCATAACCATCGATGAGGGGCATTTGCAGATCCATCAGCACCAGATCGAAGGGTTGACGGGTGGCCAGTTGCAACGCCTCCCGGCCATTGTTGGCCACGATCACCTCCAGGTTCAGCCCCTTGAGGATTTCGGCGGCCACCAGTTGATTGATGGCGTTGTCCTCGGCCAGCAGGATGCGTGCCCCCTGGATCCGTTCCCGCACCGACTCCGGAGAGAGCGGGGGGCGGTTTTCGGAAGGCGTGTCGGAGGCGGAGCGCGTCCGGGAGAGCGGAGCGAAGACGGCGGTGAAGCGAAAGACGCTGCCGACTCCCGGCGTGCTTTCCACCCGGATGCGACCTTGCATCAGCTTCACCAGCCGCTTGCAGATCGCCAGACCCAGACCGGTGCCGCCGAACTGTCGGGTGGTGGAGCTGTCCGCCTGGGTGAAGGGGGAAAACAGTCGTCCGATCTGGGTTTCGGTGAGCCCGACCCCGGTATCGTGTACGGAAAATTCCAACTCCACCCGTTCCGGGGTGACGGCCAGGGTGGTGACGGTCAAGCGCACCCGGCCTCCGCCGCTGTGGGTGAACTTGATGGCGTTGCCGATCAGATTCAACAGCACCTGTTCCAGACGCAGGGCATCTCCGAGCAGTTCGTCGGGGTAGAGTTCGGGATTGGAGAGATCGAGGGTGATTTTTTTCTCCGCCGCCTGATGGGCGAACAGATCGTGCATTTGATCGATCACCTCGCGCAGTCGGAACGGAGCCTGTTCCAGATCGAGCTTTCCGGCCTCGATTTTGGAAAAATCCAGGATATCGTTCAGAATCCGCAGCAGGGCGCGGGAGGCGACGGCAATTTTGTTCAGATAGGATTTGGGACGCTCGTCCAGCGGGATCTGGAGGGCCAGATCGGTCAGGCCGATGATGGCGTTCATGGGGGTGCGGATTTCATGGCTCATGTTGGCGAGAAATTCCGATTTGGCGCGGGTGGCCTGTTGCAGCGCGGCCCTTTCGAGGGCCAGATCTCCGGCCATCTGTCGAAAGGTGCGGGCCAGTTGACCGATTTCGTCTTCGGAGTGGGTTTCGATGGGGGTGTCGAGCCGTCCCTGACCGATGGCGCTGGCGGCCAGACGCAGGGATTCGATCGGTTCGGTGATGAATCGCTGAATGTGGGAGGCGAGAAAATAGGTGATCACCACCGAAACGCACAGAATGATCAGCAGCAGCAAGGTGTTTTGGGCCAGTTGATCGTCGAGGGCCTGCAGATCGGCGATGATGAGAATCGAGCCGATGGGCTCTCCGTCGAGGAGGATCGGTTGATGGAGCTTCAGTTCGTTGCCCGCGAAGGTGGCGGCGTAGCGATCGGTGCGAAAGGGACGATCCTCGGGCCAGTGATGGCCGGGACGGGTATGGGCGGCGAATCGACGGCCATGGCGGGTGAAGAGAATG
Organism: Magnetococcales bacterium; assembly: GCA_015231295.1. Classification (GTDB taxonomy): domain Bacteria; phylum Pseudomonadota; class Magnetococcia; order Magnetococcales; family Magnetaquicoccaceae; genus Magnetaquiglobus. The sequence continues at coordinate 14,976 of JADGBU010000002.1, forward strand.
GCGGCCTGAATCGCCCGATTGGCCTCCAGGGCGTTGAGGGTGTCCCGGGCGGTTTCCGGATCGTCGAAGGTCAGGGCCGCGCGACTGTTGAAGGCGATGATCTCCATCTGGGTGGTGAGGTTCCGGACCAGGGCGTCCCGTTCGTGGAGATGTTCGGCGACGGAAAAGGCCAGCGTGGAGAGCAGCAGGGTTCCGCAGGCGATCAGGGTCATGATGGCGGTCAGCTTTTTGCGGATCGACAGATCGCGAAAACGACCGAGCCAGCGGTTATTTGAGGACATGACCCACCTGGAGCAGTGTGGCATGAATCTTCAGACCGGCGTGGAGCGCGGTCTCCTGGTTGATGGCAAAGCGTAGCGTATCGTGGATCCGGATGAAATGGATCATCCCCCCCTGATCGGCGAAATCCGGGCTCTCTCCCACGGTGAGGATCGGTTGATCGCGGATGACGGCAAACATTTCCGACAGCCGCGCCTCTTCCGACCGGGGGATGAACAGCAGATGACATCCCGGAAGCGTCCGGGGGCTCTCCGGATGGCGGATGGTGATGGGATGGGTGCCGACACTTTTTTTGCGGAGCGCGTTCAGGATCGGGCCGAGGCTCTCCTCGCCGAGCACGCAGAGTTGAAACGCCTCCCGATCGTGGGCGAAGGCCGAGGCGGGCCAGGTGACGAACTTGGTGAAATTGTAGAGATAGGCCACCTTGAGCTGGGATTCGGATGGGGGCTCCGCGTGGAGCGTGGCGAAGCCGACGATCGGGAGGATCGCCGCCATGAGGGCGGTCGGCAGAGGCCGGATCCGGAAGCGTTGTGGCGTCATGGGCGTTTCAGGAGGAACAGGAGATTTTGGGGCGAAAAGGGCTCCCGGACGGGCTGTTGGAACCCGTGGAGGCATCACGAAAGCGGTTTCGTCTGTCAGCCGTTTCATGGTACAACGGATCGAGTCCGGCCACATCCGGAAAAATCGTCACAGCTTGCCGGTGATTTAATTATTTACCCATTGTGATAGGATCCATTCATGAATCTTGATCTGGATGCATTGTGTGTCACCACTCTGCGCATGCTCGCCGTGGATATGGTGGAACAGGCTCAATCCGGTCATCCCGGCATGCCGCTGGGAGCCGCACCCATGGCGCATGTTCTGTGGAGTCGGTTTTTGCGTCACGATCCTTCGGATCCGGGCTGGCCGGATCGGGATCGGTTCATTCTGTCCGCCGGGCACGGATCGGCACTGCTGTATGCCCTGTTGCATGTTTCGGGCTACGATCTGCCTCTGGAGGAGTTGAAACAATTCAGACAGATGGGCAGTCGCACCCCGGGTCATCCGGAACATGGCCTGACGCCCGGCGTGGAGTGCTCCACCGGACCTCTGGGTCAGGGGGTGGCCATGGGGGTGGGCATGGCCATGGCCGAACGGCAGTTGGCGCGTCGGTTTCATCGGGAGGGCTCGCCGGATTGGGTCGATCACCGGGTCTATGTGATCGCCTCCGACGGCGACCTGATGGAAGGGGTCTCCGCCGAGGCGGCCTCTTTGGCGGGTCATCAGCGGTTGGGCAAGCTGATGGTGCTGTATGATGACAATCGCATCTCCATCGAAGGCAGCACCGATCTGGCCTTCACCGAGGATGTGGAGGCCCGTTTTCGCGCCTATGGCTGGCAGACGCTGGCGGTCGAGGATGGCGAGGATCTGGAGGCGATCGCTGCCGCCATCGAACGGGGCAACGCCGAAAACGAACGTCCCACCCTGATCCGGATCCATACCCGCATCGGATATGGTACACCCCTGGCCGGTACGGCGACGATTCACGGTTCCCCGTTGGGGCCGGAACGGCTCGCCGCCACCCGGAGCTTTTATCAATGGCCTCAGGAGTCGTTTCACGTTCCCGAGGCGATTCAACGCTACCGGACCGGCGTGATCGGGCAGGGGCAGGAGCGTTCCCGAGCGTGGGCGGCCCGAATCGCCGCCGCCGAGGCCGAAGATTCCACGCGGGTGGCTTCTTTCCGCGAGGCGTTGGCCGGGAGGTTGCCCGAGGGGTGGGATGCCGCGCTGAATGCTCTGGATTTCGGACAAAAACCGATCGCCACCCGCGTGGCGAGTGGCATGGTGATCAATGCGTTGGCCTCCGGGCTGCCGACTTTGATCGGCGGATCGGCGGATCTGGCTCCTTCCAACAACACCCACATCAAGGATGGCGGCGCGCGCAATCTGCATTTCGGCGTGCGGGAACACGCCATGGGTGCGGTGGTCAACGGCATGGCGTTGCACGGCGGATGGATTCCCTATTGTGCCACATTCCTGGTTTTTTCCGATTACATGCGGGGCGCGATGCGTCTTTCGGCGTTGATGGAGACGCGGGTCATCTATGTGCTCACCCACGACAGCGTGGCGGTGGGAGAGGATGGACCGACCCATCAGCCGATCGAACATCTGGCCGGATTGCGGGCGTTGCCGGGTTTGACGGTGTTTCGTCCCGCCGAGGCCAACGAAACGGCGGCGGCCTGGCGTCTGGCGGTGGAGGGGCATGGTCCTTCGGCCCTGATCCTGACCCGACAGAATTTGCCGCTGTTGCCGGCCAACCCGGAAGGGGTGGCCCGTGGCGCCTATGTGGTCGATCCTTGTGAAGGGGAACCGGCTTTGGTGCTGTTGGCCAGTGGCAGCGAGGTGTCGTTGGCCATGCGGGTCAAGGCGCGTCTGGCCGGATTGGGGCATGAGCGGGTACGGGTGGTTTCCATGCCCTCCTGGGAGCGGTTCGCGGCCCAGTCGCGGGAGTATCGGGCATCGGTTCTCTCTTCCGGGTTGCGGTTGGCCATCGAGGCGGGATCGTCGCTGGGGTGGCATCGCTGGGTCGGGGAGGGGGGAGAGGTGTGTGCCATCGATCGCTTTGGACTCTCCGCGCCCGGCGGCCAGGTGATGGAAGCGTTGGGGTTGAGCGAAGAGCGTGTCACCGCGCGGGCCGTGGCGTTGCTGACCCGCTGAAAAAAATCAAGGAAAGGGGCCTGGGGGGATTGTGACCCCCGGCCCCTGGACTCCTTGATCCTTTATTTGTCCATTTCCCGTACCAACTCCTCGCCGAAAGGCTCCAGCATCTCGACGAAAATCCCCAAATGCTCCGGAAAACGCAGACGGACGAACTCCGCTTGTCGTTCCAAAACCCACCTGGCCACCGCCAACCGGGACAACTCCGGACTGGCCTTGCCCAAGGCGCGCAAGGTGCGATCCAATGCCTGGGAAAGACGTGACAAGGCATTGACCCGTTCCAAAGGTTCGATCACGCCACTCTTGACGGCGGCCACAGCCTCTTGATGTAAACTCAGATAGTCTTCCAGCAAGGCGCTCACCAGGATTTCCCGTCGATTTCCCGCCAAGCAGCCCGCCGCCTGCCCCATACGATTTTCCGGATTGCCCGCATTCCAATCGAGTCCCATCGTCCGATCCTTGGCGCGCCAGCGACGGGCGGTACTCTCCGACACGCCACACGCACGAGCGGCCTTGGTCAAATTGCCCCCGTTCCCGAGATAGGCCAGACGAACGGAACAATTCAAATCATTTTTTTCATGCGTTTCGGAGAGGTAAAGCGTCGGGTCGTCTTTACTTGAATCGTTTATCATGGGTCGGGTTCCATATCAAGGTGTTTTCCGGTGGGTGACACACTGCAACCCCTTGATGATCCTACAAAAAACAGGATACACAGCAAACATGAAGCGATTCGGCACCCCTCTTTTGAGTTCCGTGCAAGAATCCGCACCTTTTTTCAACAAACTCCGTTACCTTGCCTCGCAATCTTGTGCTATTCTAAAAAAGGCATCGATAATCGGTCTGGCAACCGCGTCACCACCACCGAAACACGATGGATTCTGGCATCCATCGTGCAGCGGGGAACCATCGCGAACTGAAACGACCGCAACACACAGTGATCCGGCACCACAAAGGTGGAATGACTATGGCTACCAGCGAACACGGCAAAAAAATCGGCATCATGGGTGCCGACAAAGACGGATGCGAAATCCTGGAACTCTTCTCCCACAACAAAAGCGTCGAGATTCTGTTCGTGGCCGATCCGGACGCCGCTGCTCCAGGCATGGCCATTGCCAAAAAACTGGGCATCAAAACCTTGACCAAACCCGAGGTTGCCCTCAAGAACTTCAAGACCGACCTGATCGTCGATTGCACCGGCTCTCCGGATATGTGGCGCATGATCACCGATGCGGTCGGTCCCGCCGGCGTTCTGCCCGCCGCCCTCACCATGATGCTCTATAAAGTGTTCAGCGAACAGCGGGGTCAGGCGAATCATCAGGTCTTCGCCGATCTGGCCAGCATCCGCCAGGAGATCGATCGCAATACCCGCGATGTCTCCAAAACCCTGCACGGCATCGAAAAAATCTCCAACGAACTCGAAGTGCTCGCCATCAACGCCGGCATTCAGGCCTCCCGGGCCGGTGAGTTCGGGAAAGGATTCGCCGTGGTCGCCGGAGAGGTGAAAAGCACCGCCCGTGTCGCCCGCGATCTGGCCGGTGACATCGATCGGGTCATCAGCGAAATTTCGTCCATGTCCAAAAGGATCGATCAGTCCCTCAAAAAGGTGCTGTAATGTTCGGCCAAGGCCCCCCGCAACCGCGTCGGGGCCTTGGTCACGCCACATGAGACAAAATCGCGTAAATCTGACGCTCGGTCAGAGCGTGATCCCGTGCCAACTGTCGCACTCCCGTTCCCGCGTCGTAGCGCCGCACGATCTCCCGATTGCGCCGCCGACGCATCAGTTCCGCCGCCCGCACCACGGTCAGCGTCTCCCCCCCGAAATGATGCGATAACCGTCGCGCCTGCTCGAAACCCAACAGCGTCACCAGTTTATGCTGTACCCGCAGTTTGCGCGGCACGAAAATTCGGGTGCCTCCACAGGCATCCACCAGTTGCAACGCCCCTTCCCGACCGATCACCTCGGCGATCTCCTCCAGAGAGCCGGGCAAATCCTCCTTGAGAATCAATTCCAAATCACTCATGATCCAACCTCCTCCCTCGATGTTGCCGATAGGGTGCCACCCTTGATGTCCACCAGATGATCCAGGCTTTCCATTTTCAACTCGTACCAGAACAGATCCTTTTCCACCCGTCGCACGCCCAACACGCCCAATCGCTCTTCCGGCCAGGCGCGCAAGGTTTCCCGGTTGACCTCCTCCCGGACCCGCAACGCTTCCGCCATTCCCAACGCTTTGATTTTGTCCAGCACCTGCGCCCAGGTGCCGCGCCCTTGCGGTTTCAGTTCGCTCGATCGCCGAAAGCCCAACATTCCGAAGCTCAATTCGAGCGCGCGCTTTTTGGTGAACAACGACTCCTTGTTGAACTCGGCAAAGGCCAACAATCCATTGGTCAAGGCATCCAGACGGGCGCGACGGGGCGCGGAAAACGCCTCCGCCGATCGTTTGATCCGATCGATGGTATCGTTCATATCCGCCTCGATGGCGTCGATACTCCGTTTCAATTGCGCGATCTCACCCAGGACCGTGTTGGCTTCCTGCAAATCCCGTACAGCCACCAGATTATCCGGTTTGTTTCGTTTGCTGACCGCCATCCTCTCCTCCGCAGATGTTTGGTTCGGTTTTTGATTGTTTCCTTCCTATAATACTCAGATTCTTCTCTCGCATTGTCAAGAAAAAAGATTTTAAAAATCACCATTGCTTTGCATCATGAATCATTTATAATCCTTTGAACGCGATAAAATAGTATATTATCGTAATCTTTACTACATACGGACTGGATCATCTCGGTTCGGTTTTTGAATCATCCACGGGACTCCTCATGAACCACAAACAGCACATACCGGGCTTTCTCGATCGATTGATGCGCATCATCGACGAAGAGTCGCCTCACACCTGGGCCGGACGAATCGGCATCGCCAAGGCCACCATGCATGGTCTGTTGCGTGACGCCACCCCTTCGAGCGCAACCTTGCTGAAAATCGCGCAGCGGACCAATGTCTCGATCACCTGGCTTTTGACCGGTCAGGGGCCGGAACGGTTGGTGATGATTTCAGCCCAGGAAACCTGTGAACCAGAGCGCGAAGAACAATTTTTCGCTCCGGAGTGGCCGGAGGAGCCTTCGGTTGGACCTTCGGCAGAGTGGACGCGACTGGTTTCGGGGAAAGATCCCGCGCAACTGGAGTGGATCATGGTGCGCGGGGATGGCATGGAGCCGTCACTGCGGGCCGGAGATTGGTTGCTGGTGGATCGGCGGGAGCGGCGGATTGTGAGCGATACCATTCATCTGTTGGATTTCGAGGGCGAATGGCTACCCAAACGACTGCAGATCGGATTGCATGGGGAGGTGCGGGTCGGTTGTGACAATCCGGCCTATGAAAGCTTCACGTTATCAAGAGCGGATCGAAATCGTTTATCCATCATCGGGCGGGTGATCTGGATCGGGCGTTCCATCTGATATCCAGGCGGCGACATCCATCATCCTGCACCCGTCATGATCGATCAGGCCCGCATCACCAACGAATCCAACAGGGTCACGGTCTGGGCGAAGGTCAACCCGGCCCGATCCCGGGGAGAGAGAATCGGTTCGGCATCGTGAAGCGGCCAGTCGATGCCCAAGGCGGGATCCGACCATAACAGAATCCGTTCGTGCTCCGGATAACGATAGTCGGTGACGCTGTACAAAAAATCCACCCGATCGCTCAATACCTGAAAGCCGTGGGCAAAGCCTTTGGGAATCCACAACAGTTGATCGCTGTCGGCGGTGAGGATCGTCGAGGCGGTCTGGCCGAAGGTCGGGGAGGAGAGTCGTAAATCCACCGCGACATCGAAAATGGCCCCGTGAAGCACCCGCACCAGCTTGCCCTGGGCCTGACGGATCTGATAATGCAATCCGCGCAAGACGTTGCGCACCGATCCGGAATGGTTGTCCTGCACGAAATCGTCATCGATGCCGATCCGGACCAGATCCGATTGGGTGATGATCACCTGACGCAGACCCTCTTCCCGGAACCGGGAGGGTTCCAGCAACAAGACATCGTTCAAGATGCGTTTCACGATTTTCATGACATCACCACCCGGCGTCGTCCCCTCGTGGCCGATTCAGCTGTAGACCACGATTTTCAACAATCGGCGCAGATCTTCCACCGTCAAAACCGTGTCGAGACTCAACGGGGAGAGCTTGGGCATGCGTCCGGAAGGGGTCATCTCCTCCGCGAAGGGCGAGTCCGATGCCTGTTCTTCGTCCGATTCCGGGGATCCTTGCGGTACTCCGGTCCGGGATCGGGGCAAATCCTTCCAGCTCTCGTGAACCCCTTCCATGCGCCACGCCTCTATTTCGATGCGACCTTGAAACCGATCCTGACCCCGTGCGCCTCGTGACGCACGGACCGTTTTGCCGATACGCCATCCGGCGCAATCGGTAGGTTCGCAACATACAGGCCAAACCCTTCGAGCCGGAGTCCGAAACTCCGGTCCATCCCCTTGCCCGCGATTCCGAAATGACGTATCCTTCGATTCATGCCGACGCTCCTTCGTCCCTCTCCGCTCACGCTGCGCCGTTGGCGTCGTTTCAAGACCAATCCACGTGGTCTCGCCTCCTTGTGGATTTTTTCCGCGCTGTTTCTCTTCTCCATGGCCGCCGAGCTGGTCTCCAACGACAAGCCGCTGCTGATCCGCTACGAAGGGCACTTCTACGTTCCGCTGCTCACCGCCTATCCGGAAACCACCTTCGGAGGCGATTTCATCACCGAAACCGATTACAAGGATCCGGAAATTCTCGACCGGCTGCGCCAGGGGGAGAATTGGGTGATTTTTCCCCTCAATCCCCACGGCTACGCCACCATCGACCGTCACACCACCCGACCGGCCCCGGCCAGTCCGGGGGATGGCCATCTGCTCGGCACCGACGATCGGGCGCGGGATGTGCTGGCGCGACTCATCTACGGTTTTCGGTTGTCGGTGCTGTTCGCGTTGGCTCTCACCATCATCGGGGTGGCCGTGGGCATTCTCGCCGGAGCGGTCCAGGGCTATTTCGGCGGTCGGGTCGATCTCTGGCTGCAACGCTTCATGGAGATCTGGGGCAGCATGCCGGAGCTCTACCTGCTGATCATCTTCGCGGGCATCTTCAATCCGGGCATTCCGTTGTTGCTGATTCTGCTCTCCCTGTTCGGCTGGATGGGACTCGCCGACTATGTGCGCGCCGAATTTCTCCGCGCCCGGACCATGGTCTACGTCAAGGCGGCGCGGGCCATGGGCGCGTCGGATCGGGCGATCATGTTCCGGCATCTGCTGCCCAATGCCATGACGCCGGTGATCACCTTTTTGCCGTTTCGCATCTCCGGAGCCATCCTCGCGTTGACCAGCCTCGACTTTCTCGGTCTGGGGGTTCCGCCCACCACGCCGAGTCTCGGCGAGTTGCTCCGTCAGGGCAAAGGCAATATCGAAGCCTGGTGGCTCTCTTTGTCCGCCTTCGTCACCCTGGTGGTGATGCTGCTGCTGCTCAACTTCATCGGCGAGGCCCTCCGCGACGCCATGGATCCCCGCAAAGAATGAACAATCCCCTCAAAGCCCTGCTCGCGGTCGAAAATCTCTGGGTACGCTTTCAGGGAGAAGCCGGGATCGTGGAAGCGGTTCAGGGCATTTCGTTTTCCATCGCGCCCGGCGAAACCGTGGCGTTGGTGGGAGAGTCCGGCAGCGGCAAGAGTGTCGCGGCCATGTCGATTCTGCGGCTGCTGCCGCCCTCGGCCCTGGTCACGGCGGATGGCATCTACTATCGGGGACGACAGACCACCACCCTCGCCCCGGAACCGCTGCGCAAACTGCGCGGTGCCGAAGTGGCCATGGTCTTTCAGGAACCCATGACCGCGCTCAATCCGGTGCAGCCGATCTTTCCCCAGTTGGCCGAAGCGTTGCAACTCGATCCGGGCGTCGAGGTGCGCACCCTGCGTCAGCGGGCCGCCGAACTCCTCGACTGGACCGGCATCCCCGATCCCGACTCCCGGCTCGACGCCTATCCCCATCAGCTCTCCGGGGGACAGCGGCAACGGGTGCTGATCGCCATGGCATTGGCCCGTCGTCCTTCTCTGCTCATCGCCGACGAGCCCACCACCGCCCTCGATGTCACTATTCAGGCGCAGATTCTCGAACTGCTCACCCGGCTGCGTCGGGAACTCAACATGGCCATGCTGCTGATCACGCATGATCTTCCCATGGTGCGCAAGTGCGCCGATCGGGTCTATGTGATGCGTCAGGGCCGTATCGTCGAAACCGCACCTACCCAGACGCTGTTTTCCGCGCCGCGTCATCCCTATACCCGCTCCCTGCTGGCGGCGTTGCCGGATGCCCATCCGCCCCGCCGTCCGGTGGATGCCCCGGTGCTCCTGACCGCCAACCATCTCCGGTGTCATTTTCCCGTCAAGCGGGGACTTTTCAAGCGTACCGTGGGTTGGATCAAGGCGGTGGATGACATCTCCCTCACCCTGCGCAAAGGGGAAACCCTGGGCGTGGTCGGAGAGTCCGGCAGCGGCAAGACCACGCTGGGTGAGGCCATCTTGCAACTCAATGCCAGTCAGGGGGAGCTGCTCTTCGCCGGAGAGGATTTGCGTTCCGGCAATCGTCAGACGCAGCGGTTACGTCGTCGTCGCATGCAGGTGGTGTTTCAGGATCCGTTCTCGTCGCTCTCTCCCCGGCTGACCATCGCCGAAATCCTCGAAGAGGGGTTGACCATTCACGGCCTGGAACCCGATCCGGTCAAACGGCGCGCCCAGGCCCAGGCGATCCTGGCCGAGGTCGGACTCGATCCCGAGGCGTTGGAACGCTATCCCCATCAATTTTCCGGAGGACAAAGACAGCGGATCGCCATTGCGCGGGCGATGATTCTCAAGCCCGAACTGCTGGTGCTCGACGAACCCACCAGCGCGCTCGATCTGTCGGTCCAGGCCCAGATCCTGAAACTGCTGAAAAAACTTCAGGTGGATCACGGCTTGGCCTATCTGTTCGTCTCCCACGATTTGCGGGTGATTCGCGCCATGTCCCACGAGGTGATGGTGATGCAGAATGGTCAGGTGGTCGAGGCCGGACCCACCCAGCAGATTTTCACCGCGCCGCGTCACCCCTACACTCAACGGCTGCTGGCCGCCGCGCTGGATCTTTCCACCGGAGGAGAGGAGTCCAGGGCGTCATGAACCTCTCCTGGAGCGATATCGCCCAACTCATCACCGGCGCGACCCTCTATCTGTACGGGCTCGAAAAATCGTTCTTCGCTCTCAACAATCTGCACGGGGGATCGCTGCGCAAACGCCTGGCCACCATGGCCTGTGACGACTGGTGCGGCTGGCTGGTCGGGGTTCGGTCGGGAGCCTTGTTGCTCTCCAATCGGGGCGTGCTGGCCCTGCTCGGTGAATTGGCCGCCGGCAATCTGCTCGCCTGTCGGCAGACCATGCAGATCCTTCTGGGAAGTCTGCTCGGCACCGGATTGCTGGCGTTGCTGCTGCTGGTGACGCCTCCGGAGATCACCATCGCGCCTCTGGCGATCGGTTCGGCTCTGCTCTATGTCACCACGCAAGCCCGATGGCGTTTTGCGGGCCATCTGCTGTTGGGGATCGGAGTGCTTTTTCTGGGGCTGGAAACCCTGAAAATGGTGTTCGTCGCCGCGCCCGCTTTGATCGATCCCTGGATTCGTACCTGGGTGGGCGTGGTGGTGGTCGGATTGCTGGCGGCTCTGTTCGGTTCCGCCCATCTGGTGATCGGGCTGCTGTTGCCGTCGCTGGCGTTGGGTCTGGTGGATCTGCCGTCGGCTCTGGCCTTGGTCCTGGCCGCCAATCTGGGAGCCTCTCTGCCCTTGTCCCTCCGCATCCGGGAGAGCAGTGCCCAGATCAAGCGGCTGTTTCTGGCGCATGTCGTGTTCCAGGGGGCGGGCGTGCTGCTGCTGGGATGGGGGCTGTCGGGAGTCACCGACGCACTCCTCTGGCTGCCGCTGTCGGATCCGTGGCGATTGATGCTTTTTCACGGCCTGTTTCTGTTGCTGATTTCTCTGATCGGTCTGCCCTTGCTCAGACCTCTGGTGGAGTTGGGCAATCGTCTGCTGCCCGATCCCTACGGCACCGAAACCACGGAGTTGGATTTCACCGAGCGTTACTGGCCCCGCTATCTCGACGACGACCTGCTCGACACCCCCACCTTGGCTTTGGCCATGGCGCGTCGAGAGGTGGGGTTGATCGCCTCCCTGATCGAAGAGATGTTGGTTCTGGTGCCGGAAACGCTCTTTTCCGCCGATCCTTTTCTCGTCGCCCGATTGCGGCGCATGGATGATCGGGTCGATGAGATTTATCGTGCCGTCACCCGCTATCTGGCCGGGATCGGAGGGGCTACGCTCTCGAACCAGGTCGCCGATGAGTTGATGGCCGCCATGACCGTCTGCAACGAACTGGAAGCGGTAGGCGATATCATCGAAACCAATCTGGCCCATCTGGCCGAGACGCAACTGATTCAGCGTCATGAGTTCTCCGCCGAGATGCGGGAGGCTCTCGACAGCTATCATCAAACCGTTCTCTCCTCGTTCCGTCGGGCGGCGGATGCCTTCCTGACCGATGATCCCACGTTGGCCAAAGAGGTGATGGCACAAAAAGAGTCCATCACCTCTTTGGATACCCAGGCGCGTCTCGATCAGATGCGTGTGTTGCGCAGTGGCGCCGGGGATTTTGCCGCCTACACCTTGCAAGTGAATCTGTACGAAAATTTCAAGCGGATTTTCTATCACGCCAAGCGGATTGCCAAAGTGGTGGCGCGGGTCTGAGCAAACCATTACGGGTCCAGGGGGATTATCCCCCTGGTAGGGGTCCAGGGGGCAAAGCCCCTTGGTAGGGGTCCAGGGGGCGAAGCCCCTTGGTAGGGGTCCAGGGGGCAAAGCCCCTTGGTAGGGGTCCAGGGGGCAAAGCCCCTTGGTAGGGGTCCAGGGGGCAAAGCCCCCGGAATTCTGGGGCAAAGCCCCCCAAAAAACTCACCCTCGCATGGATGGGTTCATCAAACAGGCAGGCCAATCAATACCCATGGACGATCTGCTCTTCCTGGCGCACCGCATTCCCTACCCTCCCCGCAAAGGGGATAAAATCCGTTCCTATCATCTGCTGCGGGCACTGGCCGAACGCTATCGCGTCCACCTGGGCGCCTTCGTCGATGACGCCGAAGACGAGTGTCACGGCGCGGCGGTAGCGGCCATCTGCACCGGTGAGACGCGATTGATCCAACTCGATCCGTGGCGCGCCAAATGGCGTGCCGTGCGGGGAGTGTTCACCGGTGATGCCCTGACCTTGCCCTATTACGATCATCCGCAGATGCGCGCCTGGGTCGGAGAGATCTTGCAGCGTCATCCGATTCGTCGGGTTGTGGTCTACTCGGCGGCTCCGGCGCAATTTCTGCGTGGAATCGATCCGTCGATCCGCCGGGTGATCGATTTCGTGGATGTCGATTCCGCCAAGTGGGGAGAGTACGCCGAAGGGCGTTCGGGCTTCGCCCGATGGCTCTATCGTCGCGAGTCGCGGGCGTTGCTGGCGGCGGAAAAGGAGATCGCCTCCACCTTCGATGCGGCCCTGTTCGTCAGCGAACCCGAGGCGGCCTTGTTCCGGAGTCTCGCCCCCGAATCGGAGGCCAAAATCGATTATTGGGAAAATGGCGTGGATCTGGAGTTTTTTTCGCCGGATCGCGACTATTCCAATCCGTTTCAACCCGGAGAGCTGCCACTGGTCTTTACCGGCGCGATGGACTATTGGCCCAATGTCGATGCCGTCACCTGGTTCGCTCATGAGGTGTTTCCCAGAGTGCGGAGTGCCATTCCCGAGGCCAGATGGGTGATCGTGGGAGGTCGGCCAACCCGTGAGGTGTTGAAGCTGCGGGCGTTGCCCGGAGTGGTCGTGACCGGCAACGTGCCGGATGTGCGCCCCTGGTTGTATTGGTCCAAGGCGGCGGTGGCCCCGTTGCGGATCGCACGGGGGATTCAGAACAAGGTGCTGGAGGCCATGGCCATGGGGCGTCCGGTCTTGGCTACCTCTCAGGCCATGGAGGGGGTTCGTCATGGTCCGCTGTTGAGGCGCTGGATGGCCGATTCTCCGGATGAGTTGGTGGTCAAGGCGAAAGCGTTGCTGATGGGCGCGGATGAGGATGGGGCGCAGCCTGCTTGCGGTCAACTGGGGCGGGCCTTGATGCAGGAGCAGTATCATTGGGGCCGTAATCTGGCGCGGGCCATGGCGGCGGTGGAAGGTCTTCCAATGGGGTTTGGGGTTTAGGGCGAAGTCTTTTTTGGGATGGATCGGAGGCGTGGTTTTTTGCAAGGCCGCCGTGTGCATGATGCGAGATTCGTTTCCCAAAAGCGGAAACGAATCTCGCGAAGGCGGCGCGCGGCGCATGGTTCGCAAAAACCGCGAACCATGCTTCTTGAAAAGGGCGCGCTAAAAGCAAAACCCTGGGGGATGAATCCCCCAGACCCTCTCTTTTTTTTCAATAGCAAAACCCTGGGGGATGAATCCCCCAGACCCTCTCTTTTTTTTCAATAGTGGGAACGACAGATTCCAAGCGGGGCCGGTTTGAAATCCCGGGGGGCTTTCAGCCTTCTCCGGGCAAAGCCAACTTGCTGAAATCGGCAATCTGCCCAAAAATGGCCCGAATTGCCCCCAATAACGCCAACCGATTGCGCCGTATCCCCTCATCCGGATCCATGACCAGTAAATCCTCGAAAAAGCGATCGATCGGTGCCCGAAGCGCGGCCAGAATTTCCAAGGTGGCGTCATAACGCTTTTCGATCAACAATGACTCGGTAGCGGTCAATGTCCGATTGAGCGCGACGAACAACGCAGCCTCCGCCTCCTGCCCCAATCGCTCCGGATCCACCATGCCACCGATCTCCGCAGCCGGAGCCTTGCCCAACAGATTGGCGATCCGCTTGTTGGCCGCCACCAACGCCCCGAACGCCTCACGACTCTTGAAGCCGTGCAACGCCTCCACCCGGGCGGCCACATCGGTCAAATCATCCAAACGCACCGCCTGCACCGCATCGATCAGATCGTGACTGTAACGGTGACGCAGATGAACCTCCAAACGACCCTGGATGAACTCCAACACCCCATCGGTGGTACTCTTGGCATCCCGCTCCAACACGCCGGCGGCGTACCCCCCATGCGCCAATAAAAAGATCTCCCGCAATCCCAACGAAAGCCCCGATCCATCGAGAATCATGCGGATCACCCCCAAGGCGGCGCGACGCAATCCGAAGGGATCCTTGGTTCCGGTGGGGGTCAATCCGATGCCGAAACAGCCCACCAGGGTATCGATCTTGTCCGCCAAAGCCACCAGCCGACCCAAAGCGGAGAGCGGCAAGGCATCTCCGGCCCCCTGGGGACGATAGTGCTCCTGAATCGCCAGAGCCACTTCCGCCGACTCTCCGGCGTGACGGGCATAATATCCACCCATCACCCCTTGCAACTCCGGGAACTCCCCGACCATGCCCGTCACCAGATCGCACTTGGCCAGCAATCCGGCCCGATGGGCCGACGCGCTCAAGGTCGGATCGAGACGGACCGCCAACGCTTCGGCCAACGCCGCGATGCGACGGGCCTTCTCTCCCACACTGCCCAGTCGGGCCTGGAAAACCACCTTGTCGAGCGCGGGCAGACGCTCCGGCAACGGAATGCGTCGATCCTCCCGCCAATAGAAGGCGGCATCCTCCAGACGGGCCTTGAGCACCCGCTCATAGCCCCGGACCAATACCGCCGGATCCGGCGTTTCCAGATTGGCCACCGCCACGAAACAGGGCATCAGCCCTCCGGCCCCATCCTTCACCGGAAAATATTTCTGATGATACTTCATCGAGGTGGCCAGCACCTCCGGGGGAATCTCCAGATATCCCGGCGCAAACCGACCCATCATCGGCACCGGCCATTCGGTCAGTCCGGCGTTTTCGATCACCAGGCTCTCATCCAGCACCGCCTCGCCCCCCTCTCCGGAGGCCAGACGGGTCACGCCTTCCCGGATCACCCGAGCCCGCTCCTCCAAAGAGAGCATCACCCGGTTGTCCGCCAGGGTGGCAAGATACTCCCCCGCATCCCGAACCGGAAACGAACCCGGAGCCATGAACCGATGTCCACGCGTAGCCCGGCCTCCGGTCACGCTCTCCGAGGCCCGTGCGGGCAGTTCGATCCCGTCGAGCAGGGCCACCATCCAGCGGATCGGACGAACGAACCGGGTCTGTCCGCTGCCCCAACGCATCGATTTGGGCCAGGGGAACGCGATCAGCAGTTCGGCCATCAGGCCGGGCAGGATGGTCCGGGCGTCGCCGCCCGGCGTGCGGATGGTGCAGGCCAGATAGCTCCCTTTGGGGGTTTCGAGACGTTCCAACGCCTCGACCGTGGTGCCGCAGGAGTGCGCGAACCCTTCGGTGGCGCGGGTGGGTCGTCCCTGATCGTCGAAGGCCCGTTCCAACGCCGGTCCCTTGCGGGTTTCGGAACGGTCCGCCTGACAAGAGGCGATCCCCGTCACCGACAACGCCAGACGACGCGGCGTGCCGTGACACCACGCCAGACGGGTATCGCCGGAGGCAAGACCGGCCCCTTCCAGAGCGGTCATCATGGCGGTGCCGAAATGGCGGATCGCTTCGGTCAGCATGCGGGCGGGAATCTCTTCGCAGCCGATTTCCCACAACAGATCGCTCATGAGCGTGCTCCCCCTTTGATGAGCGGATGACCCAGGGCCGCGCGTTGCGCCGCGAATCCTTCCGCCGTCACTTTGGCCATGGTCCGCACCCGACCGATGAAGCGCGCGCGCTCGGTGACGCTGATGGCGCCCCGGGCATCGAGCAGATTGAAGACGTGTGAACCGTGAATCACCTGTTCATAGGCCGGACCCGGCAGTTGACGGGCGGCCAGGGCGAGGGCTTCGGTTTCGAACATGTCGAACAGTTGAAACAGACGCTCCACATTGGCGGCCTGGAAGTTGTAGCCGGAAAAATCCGCCTCCTCCTGCTGGTGGACATCCCCGTAGGTGATGCCCGGCGTCCAGATGAGGTCGTAGACATTTTCCTTGCCCTGGATATACATGGCGAGACGCTCCAGACCATAGGTCAACTCGCCGGAGATCAGAGGCAGATCGATCCCCCCCACCTGCTGAAAATAGGTGAACTGGGTCACTTCCATGCCATCGAGCCACACCTCCCAACCCAGGCCCCAGGCGCCGAGGGTGGGGCTTTCCCAGTCGTCTTCCACGAATCGGATGTCGTGGGCGCGCGGATCGATGCCGATGGCCGCCAGCGATTCCAGATAGAGATCCTGAATCTCATCCGGAGAGGGCTTGAGAATCACCTGAAATTGATAATACCGTTGCAACCGGTTGGGATTCTCTCCATACCGGCCATCCGTGGGACGGCGGGAAGGCTGCACATAGGCGACGTTCCAGGGTTCCGGACCCAGCGAACGCAAAAACGTGGCGGGATGAAAGGTGCCGGCTCCCATTTCCATGTCGTGCGGTTGCAGCAGCACGCACCCCTTTTGCGACCAGTAGGTCTGCAAGGACAGAATCAGTTCTTGAAATGTCACGGTCCACTCCTTGTGGCGCGTTCCGGAATGAGGGATGATCAAGGATGAAGGGGTATGTACCCGTTCGCGATCATCTCTTCAAGGAGATTTCGTGCAAGCCATGTCCATTTACGGTCTGACCATCCTCGCGGCCCTGGTGGCGGGATTCCTTTTGGATACGCTGATGGTGTGGCTCAACCGGCAGGCCATGTCGGCCCCACCCCCGGAACGGGTGATGGCCTTCATCGATCCCGATACCTGGAAAAAAACCATCGCCTACGCCAAGGCCAGAGCCCTCCTCGATATCGTGGCTTCCGGCAGCAAGCTGATCGCCCTGTTGATCTGGTGGTTTGCGGGAGGCTTCCCGTGGCTCGACCGGCTGGTGCTCTCCTGGGAGTTGGGAACCCTTGGCAGCGCGGCGGTTTACGTGGGATTGCTGCTGTTGGCCTTCAAGCTTTTTTCTCAGCCGTTCAAGATCTACAACACTTTCGTGCTCGAAGCCCGATTCGGTTTCAATCGCGCCTCGGCATTCACCTTCGTGGGGGATCGGGCCAAGGGATTTCTGCTCTCTCTGGTATTGGGCGGCCCCTTTCTGATCGCGGTGCTGTTCTTTTTCCATTACAAGGGGCAGTGGGCCTGGCTCTATTTCTGGATCACCGCCTCCGCCGGAGTGATTTTCGTCCAGTATCTGGCTCCGATTCTGCTGATGCCGCTGTTCAACCGTTTCACCCCGTTGGCGGATGGACCACTCCGACAGGCGATGCAAAGCTATCTGCAACAGGTGGGGGTATCGGGCGATGGCATCTTCACCATGGACGGCTCCCGTCGTTCCGGACGGACCAACGCCTTCGTTACCGGATTGGGTCGCTGGCGGCGGATCGTGCTGTTCGACACCCTGCTGCAACGCCACTCCATCCCCGAAGTGGTGGCCGTGCTGGCGCATGAGGTGGGACATCATTGCCTGGGTCACATTCCCCGCATCACCGCCGTGGCCGTGGCCCATTTGGGCGTGATGAGCGCGCTGTTGTCCCTGGCGATGCATCAACCCGCCCTGCATCACGATTTCTTGATGGAACGGGTGACGCTTCACGGCGGGGTGATTTTTTTCATTCTGCTGGCGGTTCCCCTCGATCTGATCGCCGGACCGATCCTCAAGGCGATCTCCCGTCATCACGAGTATGCCGCCGATCGCTTCGCCGCCTCCACCCTGTCCGATCCCGTCGCCCTGGTGGATACCCTGAAACGGTTGGCCAAGGACAATCTCACCTTGTTGACGCCCCATCCCTGGCATGTGATCTGGCATCACGGTCATCCGCCGATCCTGTGGCGCATCGAGGCGATCGAGCGGGAAATCAACCGGTGAAAAAAATTCCCAAGGTGGCCCCCCCATCGCAAAACAGCCTCCCGTTTCCGCCCTGGCTGGCGAACCCGACCGATTTGATGCTATACAGCCCGATTCGATCCAGATGCGACACAGGGTCGCATCGGTTGATTCCCTGTTGATGGTTGACATTCAACCATACGAGGAGACTCTCTCATGCAAGAAAACGACGAAGAAAGGAAAGAAGACGTGGGCGATAAAGAAGTCACCGAAATCAAGGAGGTCAAGGAAGCCAAGGAATCCAAGGAGCCCAAAGCCCCCAAGGAGCCCAAAGCCCCCAAGGAGCCCAAAGCCGCCAAAGGCGAAGGCATGGTCTCTCTGGAAAATACTCCGGTCCTCAAGACCCGACACGCCAAAATCAGCGAAGAGGATTATCTCAAGGAACTCTCCAGACTGCATGTCGAACTGGTGAAGCTGCAAGAGTGGATCCGGGTCAAGGGTCTGAAGGTGGTGGTGCTGTTCGAGGGTCGTGACGCCGCCGGCAAGGGTGGGGTGATCAAGCGCATCACCGAACCGTTGAGCCCGCGTATCGTCAAGGTGGTGGCTCTGGGCACGCCCACCGAGCGGGAAAAGAGTCAGTGGTATTTTCAACGCTACATCCCTCATCTGCCCGCCGCCGGAGAGATGGTGCTCTTCGACCGCAGCTGGTACAACCGCGCGGGCGTGGAACGGGTGATGGGCTTCTGTACCGATGAGGAGTATCAGGAGTTCTTGCGTTCCTGTCCCGAATTCGAACGGATGCTGGTTCGTTCCGGGATCATTCTGATCAAATACTGGTTCTCGGTGAGCGACAAGGAGCAGGAGAAACGATTCCTGAGCCGCACCAAGGATCCCACCAAACAGTGGAAAGTCAGTCCCATGGATCTGGAATCCCGCATGCGTTGGGAAGAGTACTCCCGCGCCAAGGATGCCATGTTCGCCTATACCGACATCAAGCAGGTGCCCTGGTATGTGGTGGATGCGGATGTCAAGCCGCATGCCCGCCTCAACTGCATCAGCCATCTGCTGAGCCAGATCCCCTATGAGGATCTGCTCACCACCAAGCAGCCGATGAAACTGCCGCCCCGCAAAAAATCCTCCGGGTATGTCCGTCCGCCCATCGAGGAACAGACCTGGGTGCCCTACAAGTATCACGGGTGATCCGGTCGGTGCCGAATGAAAACAGGGGGAGCGATCCCCCTGTTTTTTTTGCGCCCGATTTCCGGGCGTGATCGCGAAATCTCCCCCCGGAGCGGGGAGGATCAGTATTCGTGCATGAAGGCGTAGGGATTCCACTCCAGGGGCGGAGCCTGCATCAGCAACACCTGCTCCCGCAACGAGAGGAGATGATTGTCCCAATAGCGCGGCGCGTCGAACCAGGGAAAAGCGCGCGGAAAGGCGGGATCATCCCAGCGACGGGCGATCCAGGCGGCGTAGTGGATCATGCGCAGGGTCCGCAACGCCTCCACCAGATGCACCTCGCGGGGGTTGAAGTCGTGAAATTTGCGATAGCCGCGCAACAAGGCCGAAAATTGAGTGCCCTGCTCATCCCGATCCCCGGAAAGACACATCCAGAGATCCTGAATGGCCGGTCCCATGCGGGCGTCGTCGAAGTCCACGAACAGCGGTCCGTTATCGGTCCAGAGAATGTTGCCCGAATGACAATCCCCGTGCAGACGGATGGCTTTGGGATGTCCGGCCAGATCGTAGGCGCGCCGGATCAGGCTCAGGAGTTCGCTGGTGAGGGTTTCGTAGGTGGTGCGAAGCTCTACGGGAATGAACTTCGATTCCATGAGAAAGCGATGGGGTTCCACGCCGAAGCTTTCCACGTCGAGGGTGGGACGGGCCACGAAAGGCCGGGTGGCTCCCAATGCGTGAATGCGTCCCAACGCCAATCCCAACCGTTCCAGGTGATCGAGATTTTCCAGATCGGGAGCCCGACCGCCACATTTGGGATAAATGGCGAAGCGAAACCCTGCCCAATTGTGGAGCGTCTGACCGGAGGAGTCCACCAACGGCGCGATCACCGGGATTTCCAGATCGGCCAGTTGCAGGGTGAAACGATGTTCCTCCAGGATGGCGGCCTGATTCCAGCGGCCCTTGCGGTAGAATTTGACGATCAGGGCGTTTCCCTCTTCCACCCCCACCTGATAGACCCGGTTTTCGAAGCTGTTGAGTGCCAACAATCGACCATCACAGCGATAACCGAGGCTCTCCACCGCATCCAGGATCACTTCGGGGCTGAGATTTTTGTACGGGGTCTTGTTGGGATGTCCGGACATGCGCCTTGCGAATCCATGTTGAACGGGTCGGGAACAGAGGAGACGGGAGGATCGCCGCGCCCTTGTCATTTTATCCGGTGATTATCTCTTGTTTGTCGTCGCGGGGAAAGGGATGCAGATGCGGATGGCAGGCAAGAAAAGCCCCGATCTCATCGAGACCGGGGCTTGCGAAAGCCGGAATCAAACCAAGGGGAGGAGCGGTCAGGAGTGAAGGCTCACTCTTGCCAGACCGGATGCACCACGGCGGTAATGTGAAAGTCCCGGCTCTCTTGTCCGAGTTTGGCGGGGTTGCCGGACTGACGATCACCGACCTTGTAGTTTTCCCGTCCGTCGGAAAGAATATACCAGCTTTTCCGGGTCTTGGCGGCGTTTTCCCGTGCCGCGACAACGGCTTCGTTATACGTCATGGCGGATCCTCGATGATTAAAAGCGTTCATTTTCTCTTCTTTGGTGTTGCCGGTTTTTGGTCCGGATTGAATTCCGGACTGGCCATGGAATGATTTTCATGGCATGATGATTGAATGAAAAGGAGTTCGTCGCTGTGAATCCGCGCTTTGGATCCGGTGAAACCGACGGAATCTCCGAAGCGGCCATTGTGAATGTGTGAATACATACTAATTTGTTTCTCCCGGAAAACAACGGCATTCTGCCTGGAATGGCGATGGAGTTCAAGGGAAAAATTCATTTTTTGCTATTGATTGTTTTTGTTTGATTTTTTGATTCATGATGCCTATGGATCATTCGAATTGATGGGAATGGAAGCCGAGGGTTTCGTGCCTGGATCTTGCGGGATTTCGGCATCGGGTCGGACATGCGACAGCACTGGTTTGGGAGAACGGGCATGAACAGATTTGCGGGCAGACGGGTTTTGGTGACGGGTGGCGCCGGTTTTCTGGGGTCGCATTTATGCGCGCGACTTCTGGAGGAAGGCGCGGATGTGCTGTGTGTGGATAATTTTTTTACCGGCAACAAAAAGAATATCCTCACCCTTATGGATAATCCCCTGTTCGAGCTGTTGCGTCACGATGTCACCTTCCCTTTGTATGTGGAAGTGGATGAAATTTTCAATCTGGCCTGTCCCGCCTCTCCGGTTCACTATCAATTCGATCCGGTTCAGACCACCAAAACCAGCGTTCACGGGGCGATCAACATGTTGGGGCTGGCCAAGCGGGTCCGGGCGCGGATCATGCAGGCTTCCACCAGCGAGGTCTATGGGGATCCGATGGTCCATCCCCAGACCGAAGCGTATTGGGGACATGTCAATCCCATCGGGCCGCGTTCCTGTTACGACGAAGGCAAACGGTGTGCCGAAACGCTCTTTTTCGACTATCACCGTCAGCATCGGTTACGGATCAAGGTGGCGCGCATTTTCAACACCTATGGCCCCCGCATGCATCCCAACGATGGACGGGTGGTTTCCAACTTCGTGGTTCAGGCGTTGCGGGGCGATCCCATCACGGTTTACGGAGACGGAGCGCAGACCCGCTCCTTCTGTTATGTCGATGACATGGTGGAGGGCTTCCTGCGCCTGATGACCTCTCCGGATGACTTTATGGGACCGGTGAATCTGGGCAATCCCGGAGAGTTCACCATGCTGGAGCTGGCCAGCAAGGTGGTGGAGCTGACCCATTCCAAATCCCGGATCGTTTTCGAGCCGTTGCCCACCGACGATCCCCGGCAGCGTCGTCCGGACATCACCCTGGCCGCCGAAAAACTGGAGTGGGCACCCACGATCGCCCTCGAAGAGGGATTGCGTCGCACCATCGCCTATTTTGACGCCATCCTGTCGGATCGATCCGCATGAATCGAACGCGCGCCTCCATGACGCCTCCGGGGGGTATCCGCCTTCCGGAGATTCACCGACCCCTTCAGGCCTCCCGCCCATGATCGACAGCACCTCTTTTCTGCTGACCGGCTCTTTGGTGTGCGGTCTGGCGGCTGGTGTCATCGCGGGCATGTTCGGCGTCGGCGGGGGCATTCTGATTGTGCCGAGTCTGCTGTTTCTGTTCTATCTGGATGGCATCAATCCGGTCATCTCCATGCAACTGGCGGTGGGCACCTCGCTGGCCACCATCGTCATCACCAACCTGTCCGCCACCTGGGGCCATCATCGACGGAACGCGGTGCATTGGAGTGCCGCACGGCAGTATATTCCCGGCTGTCTGCTCGGAGCCTGGATCGGATCCCAACTGGCGGCGGCCATCTCCGGAAAACTCCTGATCCTGATGTTCGGACTGTTCGAAATATTCGTCGGCTTCAAAATGATCCAGACCCGAAATCCCAAAGAGAGTTCGGCCAAACTCCTGCCGGAAAAAACCTATCCTTTCGTCGGGGTGGCGATCGGCACGTTGAGCAGTCTGTTCGGCATCGGCGGGGGCACCTTGTCGGTTCCGGCCCTCACGCTGCTGTCCGGGTTGCCCATGCAACAGGCGGTGGGTACGTCGTCGGCCATCGGCATTCCCCTCGCGTTGGCGGGCAGCCTCGGATTCATTCAGGCCGGATGGCATGAAACCGCACTGCCGCCCGGATCGGTGGGATTTCTGGTGCCGGTGGCGTTCGCCGGGATTGTCGCGGGAACCCTGATCACCACCCCCATCGGGGTGCGATTGGCCCATAGTCTGGATCCGGCGCGGCTCAGAAAGGGCTTCGGATTCTTCCTGCTGCTGGTGGGGATCAAGCTGCTGTGGCGTTAGGGGGATGAATACCCAGCCGCACCGGGGTGCAGGTCCATTCCCGGTTTCTTTTGGGTACGTTTAAAATCTCTTCGAGAGTGACCAAAAGACGACAGGCCCAAGGCGACGATTGCATCACTTTTTTAGGATCCAAACGCTCCAGGATGGAAAAAGCATGATTTCCCTTGCTATACTCTTTTTTAGTGGTATTTCTGGATGCATTCGCCAAACCATCCAAGAGATCCTTTTTGATTGCGTGTTCAATGGGTTGGGTGTTTGGTAGTGCCGATTGCTGGAATCCATTGCCGTAGTAATTCGCCACCGCCTGTTTATCTGCCAGAAACCAATTTTCCATACACTGAACCATCAAGTGCGCATGTTGGTCCTCACTGCCTGACGGTTGATCCCAGTCATCTCTTTGTTTTAAATGAGCCCACGCATTGTTGGCAGAAACCTCCGACTCACTGTCTACAAGCAGCAATGGAACATCATGCGTTCCCGAGACTCCAGAAAGGGCCTTGCAAAAATCATGATAGGCTTGATTTCGAGAACCACATCGAACCACTAAAAACCTGCCTTCCGGAATTCCTGCCTTCGAGAGGAATTTCTTGAACGCACGGCGCATTTGAATCGGTAGATCTTTTGCTGCTTGTCCGCGCTCTCCCCCGCCTTCGATGTAAAGCACGACTTTTACCATCTGGTGCCTCCAAACGCACCGTTCAGCCACGCCCCTCCCAAGCGGTAGTTTTCAATCCAGCCTTTCAAGTCATCCTGTCCGAGACGCCGCATCTGGGTCTGGCCGTTCACTTTTTCACAGACGACGACAGCTTCTGGCGTTTCGGTCAAGGCATCGACGATGATGTCCGAATGGGTCGTGACAATCAGTTGGGTCCGATTGGAGGCCTCACGAAGCAACTCCACCACTGTCGGCAGGATATCGGGATGCAGGCCCATTTCCGGTTCCTCGATGCACACCAGGGGAGGGGGCCTGGGATGGCAGAGCACGGCCAGAAGACACAAAAAACGCATGGTTCCATCCGACAGGCGACTCGCGGGAATCAATACGGAGCGAGTCGAATCTTCCGACAGATTCTCTTCAAGATAAAGTTGAATGGATCCTGCAATAACACTCTGTGAGATGTGGGTATATCGACTATTGAACTCTTTGAGCTTGAGCAATAGAAGTTCCCGGGTTTGTGATTCCATCTCCATGGCGTTGAGAACCAATACCAGATTGCTGGCATCCTCGGCGAGGTGATCGCCTGGCATGTCGGTTGGATACGGTTGCCGAGGAGGCGCATTCCGCCCCAAATGCCATTCGCGATACAGTTTGATGCCTTCATAATGCTTGATAATTTCAAAAATTTCTGGATATTGATCCGGATCTCTGCGTTGAGACAATATGGATTGATCGAACGATATATGTTCCCTTCTCAAAGCACGCACGTTACTTTTTACATTCAGAACAGGGTTGCCATTCCGGAAGCGATAATAAAAACGAACATCTTTACAATTTAATCGTTCCGGTCGTGAATCCTCGACCACTTCATCGATCAGTTCAAATTTTTGCCCGGCAACCCCAAAAGAGAGTCTATGCCTTAATGGAATTGCATTTTTTCTTTTGGGGATGCAGATCTGAACATCAATCGAAGCGGGACTTCTCTCACCGGTCGCAGAGGCTTGTCCGCCTTTCCACAGCCACTCCGCAATTCCACCCGAGGCCTTGCCTTTGAACGATGCCAGGATATCTTTTGGTGAAGTCTGAAGAATTCCGAGCGCGTCAATCAGGTTTGATTTTCCCGATCCATTGGGGCCAATCAAGACATTCAGGGGCTGAAGGTCAAGGTCAGGCGTTTCCGGTCCGAAAGAAAGGAGATTTCGGATCTGAATGGATTGAAGAAATGGTCTTTCAGTGGTGTTGTACATACCTGTTACAGGCCTTTCAGGGACGGTTTCAACGGGGGGCGTGTTTGAGGCGGTTGCTTTACTACTCGTTGACCTCCAGATCATCATAAAGCCGACAAACGCCGCGTCCCGCATCTTTCGCCGCGTAAAGAGCCTGATCCGCATGCTTGAGCAATAGCTCCAGATTCGCCGAGTGATCCGGGAAAATGGCGATCCCGACACTCACCCCGATGACGCAATCATGCCCCTTGAGCAGATAAGGTCGCGCCACTTCCTGAATCAACCGTTCTCCCAACATGCGGGCGGTCTCCCCTTCCGCGCACTCCGGCAGCAACGCGGCGAACTCATCCCCCCCCAACCGAAACACCACATCCGATTCCCGCAACGCCAGTTTCAGCCGACCGGAAACCTCTTTCAGCAGCAAATCTCCGATATCATGTCCCAACGTGTCATTGATCGGCTTGAAATGATCCAGATCCAGATACATCACCGCCATGCGCCGGTGATACCGCTGACAGACGGCCAATGATTTTTCCACCAATTGCGTGAAGAGTCGCCGATTGCCCAGACCGGTCAAGGGATCGCGGATGGCCATATCCTCGAACCGCTCCTTTTGATGGTGCAACTCCCCGATATAGGAGTAGATGGCCGTGGAAGCGGTCTCGAAGGCGTGATCGAGAATTTGGATCTCGTTGCCTTTTTTGGCGTTCACGATTTGTGGAATCTGCAATTTTTCGTTGGAGCAGACCTCCACCAGAATCAACGCCTTGCTGCGCAATCGATTCAACGGTTGCAGAATCAGGAAATGCACGGTCAATCCCAACGCCATGATCATCAAAATGATGATCAACGAGGACCACGCGAGCCGGATGCCGTGATCCTGCAGGGTTTGACGGATGGAACCGTTGTCCAGGGGCAGAATCAGACAGAACCGGTTGCCCACGATGACCAGGGGCGAGTAATACAAACCGCGATCGGTGCCTTCCAGCAGATGGGTCGCGGGTGTGGTCTCCTGGGTACAGAGTCGCACCCGCTCCTGATCGGGGGTGGGCCAGAGGGTTTGGTCGAGGGTGCTGGACATCAGGGCGTCGGGGCCACCGATCGCCATCATGCTGCGGGTATCGGCGGAGCCCTTGGCCAGATCCGGATGAATCCAGCGTCCGAGCACCAACAGGCCCACGGGCTTGCGCTGCACCAGAATCGGGGCCATGGCCATGATCGACCAGCGTTGATTGAAAATCGCCGCCAACAGATGACCACTGCCCTTGAGTCCCTTTTGAAGCGTATCCGGTGAAAAGGGCTCTTCGTTATCGATCCCTTCGGTGCTGAACAGGGTGTGACCGTCGGTGTTCATGACGCTGATGTGATCGAGTCCCTGAAGGGTTTCGGACAGGAACAATACTTTACGCATCAAGCGGTTGAAATCCTGGGCATGGACCGACAGTGCCTCTTGCAGCTCTCCGTCGCGGGAAACCACATGAGCCAACTGCATCAAGCCGCCGGCCTCGTGATCGATCTGGAATCCGATCTGGGCGGCTCGGGCTTCGTGTTCGATTTTGGCTTTGTTGTGCAGGGACTCGGAAAGAAAGGGATGATTGATGAAATATCCCACGCCCATCGTGACCAGCACCGTCAGAATCAACAGTCCGACAATTGGAAATAACAGGCTGCGTCCGCGCAGAATACGCATTTCCGGCACCGCCCGAGGTGGTGTATGTAGGTTTTCTCCTGCCTCATCCATCCTGAACGATTCTCCCCCTCGTGTATGATGAATTTATGGTATCGCTTCAGGATACGTTGAGTCGCGATGTTTGGCAAGAAAGCAGCACTTTTCCGATGCCAAAAAGCGGGTCAATCGTCTGTGGCATATGTCGTTTGACGCATAAAAGATTCGAACATCAGCAATGCCCAAAGTGGGGCGGAAAAGTCCTGTTGTCCATTCAGATGCCGTTCGACCAGCATTTTCAAGATTTTGGGCTCGAACAATCCGCTATCGGCCAGCGACTCGCCCAGAATGCGGTTTTGCAATCTGGAGGCCAGCGGCCCTCGGAGCCACTGTGCCAGAGGCATATTGAAGCCCTGTTTGGGCCGGAACAGAATCTCCTCGGGCAGAAGGGGTCGCAGAGCCTGTTTCAGCAGATCCTTGCCGGAACCCCGATGAAGTTTCCACTCCGGGGGCAGGGTGGCGAGCCACTCCACCAGTGGATAATCCAGCAACGGAGCCCGCACCTCCAGACCGCAGGCCATGCTGGCCCGATCCACCTTGACCAGCACCCGTCCGGCGAGAAATCCCTTGAAATCGAGATACTGCAGGCGGGACAGGGGATGATCCGGAGCCCCTTCGGCATAGCGACGCCAGATCGTTTCGGCCTCGAAGCCTTGCAACTCCCGGCGCACCCGCGCCGAAAAGAGTGCGCTGCGCAAATCGCGGGGGAGGATCTCCACCGCTTGAAAGGCCGCGCCCACCCAATCCCGACCCAGCGAGCGCAAGGTGGAGCGGGCCCGCAACCAGCGGGGAGCCCGGTCGAGTTTGGGATACCAGCGGCCCGGCAGACCGAACAGCACCCGACGCACCCCGAGAGGCAGACGACTGCGGATTGTCTCTTCGGCCATCAATCCCCGATAGCGGCCATATCCGGCGAGATTTTCATCACCCCCATCCCCGGACAGCACCACTTTGGCATGTTCTCGGGTCAGGGCGCACACCAGCCAGGTGGGCAGGGCGGAAGGATCGGCGAACGGCTCTCCATAGTGACGCGCCATCCGATCGAGCAGATCGAAACGGGCCGGATCGGCGCGGGTTACATGGTGACGCAGAGCGTAGCGCGCGGCCACCAGGGCGGCGTAGGGGGTTTCGTCGTGCCGGGGATCGGCGAACGAGACGGTACAGGCCTCCGGGGGCAGCGGGGCGTTTTGGGCCATCAGGGCGGCCACCGCCGACGAGTCGATCCCTCCGGACAGAAAGGTCGCCACCGGTACATCGGCGATGGTGTGGATTTTCACCGATTCTTGCAGACGCTCCAGCAGTTCCCGCGCCGCCTCCGCGCGGGAGAGGGTCGAACGGGGGCGAGAAAAATCCACATCCCAATAGCGGCTCGGTGACGGCAGCGGAGCACCCCGACGGGCCAGCAGGTGGGATCCTGGAGGCAGTTTGTGAATGTTTGCATGGATTGTCAAGGGGTCGGGCACATAGCCCAGGGCGAAATAGCACTCCATCGCCTCCAGCGACAGGGGGCGAGGTTTGTTTTCTTCCGCCGTCACGCCTCCCAGTTCCGAGGCGAAACCCAACCAGCCATCGGCATGTTCGGTATAATAGAGGGGTTTCATGCCGAGCCGGTCCCGGGCCAGAAACAGCGTGCCGGCGTGCTGATCCCACAGGGCGAAGGCGAACATGCCCCGCAGACGATGGACCGATTCGACGCCCCAGGCCTCCCAGGCGCGGAGAATCACCTCGGTATCCGAACGGGTGCGGAAAGGGTGTCCCAGGGCTCGCAGTTCGCGGGTCAACTCCTGAAAGTTGTAGATCTCCCCGTTGAAGACCAGCCACAGCGAGCCGGATTCATTGCCCAGGGGTTGATGTCCTCCTTCCAGATCGATGATCGCCAGGCGTCGATGGGCCAATCCCATGCCGGGAGCCATCTGCTGACCGGAGCCATCCGGACCCCGATGGCTTTGGGCCGCATTCATGCGGGCGAGACGCGCCGCATCCACGGGCCGGGTGGCCCGGAGATCAAACAGTCCGACGATTCCACACATCGACAGGCCATTTCCGGGCCCATTTTCGGGCCAAATGGGGGATCAGGAGACGGGGTGGCATGCGCAGCCAGTGGGAACGCACATAGAGCAGCCAGCCCGCCAGGGAGGAGAATGGATGCGGCCCTTTCCGGTCGGGATGACGGGGCAGCAGAACCGGTTCGATCAGGAGATCCAGCACCTTGCGGGAGAGGCGCGGAGAGGCGGCCTGAAGGGTCGGGGCGTGCCGGATTCGTTCGGGGATCGGGGTGTGACAGAGACGCGCCGTGGTCCGCAGGGCGTGATCCAGCGGACGGGAGAGCTGCAACCGTTCGGCGCGCTCCAGCAGGCGATCCCAGAACGCCTCCTTCTGGGAAAAATAACGAAAAAAACCATCCAGGTCGAGCAGATCCCGCAATCCGAGTCGCTGAAAATCTCCGTCGTGAAACAGATGAACCACCGCATGCAACACCAGATCCTCCTCTCCCAGGGTCCAGAGGCCGACTGTTCCCGCCACCGGTTCGATCGCCTGGAGCAGCAGGTTGGAATCGGGCGAAAGTCGCGCGGTACGAGGCAGAATGGCGTGATGCAGATCCAGTTCGCTCATGCGTATCGCGTGGCGCATCGGGGGCAGTTCGTGCATCCACTCCCGATAGTATCGCTGATCGTAGGGATCCGGTACCGCCGAGAGCCAACCCTGTTCCCGCAGGGCGCGTTCGGCCAGGGGCAGTTCCGTTTCGGGCAGCAGCAGATCCACGTCTCCGGTGAGGCGTCCTTGCGCCATGGGGAGGTCGCGCAGATGATAGGCCGCCCCCTTGAGCAGAATCACCGGCAATCCGGTGCCCAGAAAGGCGCGCTGAATCCGGTTTACCTCCCAGCGGATCGAGCGTTCCCGATCGGTGGCGATCATTCGGGCCCCTTCCAGCAGGGCGCGGATGCGTTCCGGGAGGGGATCGAGGCTGTCGGCTTGTTCCAGGCGCACCGCGAGGCTGGCCAGCAGACCGCTTTGGCGTCCGAGGCGCAGCACCAGATCCTGCACTTCGACGCTCTGGGCGGGAAACGATGCGGGATTGCGCCACGCTTCCAGGAGCCAGGATGCCGCCCGTCTCATGAGCGGAACTCCATCCATCGAAAAAAAAGAGGGGGTCTGGGGGATTCATCCCCCAGGGTTGTGACTTTCCAAAAAAACGGCTTCCCCCTCCTCTCGATCCTGATCATGGCGTCTCGCTCAATTGATTCAAGAGCGTCACCGCCTCGTTCAGATTGCCAAAGGTCAGATCATAAAAATCGCAGGCACGGGCCATGCGGGCCACGCTGCGAAATCCCCGTACCCCTTGCAACTCATAATTGAAGGCGTTGCTGGCCAGACGCAACAGGCCGTGATCCTTGGGAATGGGTTCCAGCACGCTCCGGGCGTTGGCCATGAAGCGCGGAGAGACCACCCATTTGGGCCAGGCGATCTGCTCTTCGGCGGCGACGCTCTCCGGCGTGGGGCGCAGATGGGCCACGCTGCC
>JADGBU010000002.1:45026-59435 GCA_015231295.1 Magnetococcales bacterium
TTCAGAGAGATGGCGCGGGGCAGGGGATGGATGGCTCCGGTCTCATCCGGTCGCACCAGGGCGAATTCGTCCGAGAGCAGACGCCATCCGGTGAGCATCAAGGCGGCGCAGAGCGTACTTTTTCCGGCTCCGGGCAGGCCCGGCAGCAGCAGGGCCCGATCCCCACGGGCCACGACGGCGGCATGGAGAATCAGATATTGATGGGCCCGGGTGGCGATGCAATAGTTGAGTCCCCATTCGAACAGGGGCAGGGCGTGATCCAGCGGAAAGGGCGATAGCGGAAAGGGGGACAAGGGCGAAGGACCATCCGCCTCGAAGTGGACCTTCGGACGCCACCAGCGACGCAGACCCCGACTCCGGGTCAGGGCGACATGAAAATCGTTCACCTCGTTCCAGGGGGGATCGAAGAGATGATGGGCGGCGTAGAGCCGATGAAAGGAAGCGGCGAACTCCGGAGCCTCGGCCCGAAGACGAACCCGGAACGGTCCGGCCCGCCACACCAGACCGGCGGTGGAGGTCAGGCGTCGGGCCAGTTGCTCGGGGGGGATGGCACCGATTTTCACGGGGCGGCGGGCACGATCAGGCCGAGCCGGTCGAGTTCCCGCAACAGACCGCGATAGAGGGATACCGGATCGGACTCCGTGGAAGAGGGCAGGTCGCGGGCCAGACGGGTGACGATCTCCGGGGTGGTGGCGATCCCCTGCTGCAACAGATCGAGCACCGCCACCGTGGCTTCGTTGAGAACGTGGGTTTCGTTGGAGCGGGGATTGAACAAAAACCAGGACTCCTCGATTCGTTCCCAAATCCAAGGCCGATCCTCCGGCAGCCGCCAGGAATCCGCGCTCATGAATTGACGAGGGAGTTCCAGCAGGTCAGGTTGATGCGCACGTTGGTGCCATCCTTGCCCCAGTTGGGCGTGGTTCCCACCACCGCCACCCCCTGACTCACATGTCCATGGGGATAGTGATAGACCAGACAGCGGTCGTTGTCCGCGCCGGTGCCCCCGGACATGGCATCGATGGTATCGTTGAAAAATGTCCCGACCCGATCGGCCCGCACCTGGGTTTCGGTGGAGCCGTTGGCGGTGCAGCGTTCGGTATTGTTGATGTCGTCTTCGACTTCGGTTTGGTTTTCGAGGCAGGTGGTGCTGGTGGCCGCAAGGGCAGAGCCGCTGCTCAGGGTGAGAATCACCGGAATCCCGGCTCCGGCGGAAACCAGACCTTTGAGCAAACGTCGCCGCTGCTGCATCGGCTGGCCATGGCCGGATTCCGAACGGGTCGCGGCGGTCGCGTCGGGATGGGCCGCGCGGCGGTCTGGCGTGGTCTCGTCGGAAGGTTGATCCATGTCACGCTCTCCTGCCCGTCGGGGCAGTGCCAATGGGTTGATGGCTGCTTTTTTGGAATTCGTGGTTCAGAATAGCCGTTCCAACGCCAAAAATCAAAAAGAGAATTGTCAGGAATCCTGATTTTTCGTAACCAAAAGTCCCTCGAACAGCGCTTGATAGGAGGATACCACCCGCTCCATGGCATAGTGTTCGGCGACGCGCTGTCGTCCGGCGGCTCCGTGTCGTCGGGTTTTGTCGGGATCTAGCAGATAGCCTGCCATCTCCACGGCCAGAGCCTCCGGATCACCGGGAGCCACCAGTTGTCCGGTGTGGTTTTCCCGCACCAGCTCCGGAATGCCCCCCACCCGGGTGGCGACCACCGGCAGGCCGTGGGCCATGGCCTCCAGCAGGGTCAGGGGCGTGCCCTCCCGTTTCGACGGCAGCACGAACAGATCCATCCGGTCGAAGAAAGGAGCTACCTCGGTTTGCCAGCCGGTGATGTGAAGCTGCTCCGTCAGTTGATGACGGGCGGCGAGACTCTCCACCGATGGACGCTCCGGTCCGTCGCCGACCATCAGCAGTTGTATTTTTTTATCGGGCAGACGTTGACGCAACCGGTGAAACGCCTCGACCAGATTGAGCGGATCCTTGATGGGCCACAGCCGTCCCACCGTGCCGATGACAAACGGTCGGTCCGGATCCGTGGGCGGGGCGGGGCGCGGCGGGGGCAGGGTGACGCCGTTGACGATCAGGCGAATTTTGCGGGGAGGAATCCGCAAGGTGTGAAGCATCCACTGTTCCAGTTCCCGGGAGACCGGCACGAAACGATCCACCCAGGGGTTGAGCAGACGACGCCACATCAGATAGGTCGTTTTGGTGCCATCGGGATCGTGACTGTCCCGGCCATGCTCGGCGTGGACAAACCGTCTGATTCCCGCCAACCGGGTGGGAATCACCGCCTCCAGCGTCGCCAGATTGCAGGCGTGAACCAGATCCGGACGCAACTGGCGCAGCAGTTTCCAGAATCGGATCCAGACCGGCCAATCCTGGCCCGGCCTTTTGTGCAGCGCGTGAAACGTGACTTGTGGTGTTACGATTCGGTGTTGGAAATCGGTCAACTCCGTCAAACTGACGATGGCATGTGTAAACCGGTCCGAGGGCAGACGATTGACCAGATTGGCCACCACGGTTTCCAGGCCACCGATATCGAGTCGATAAACCAGATGGACGATGCGTATGACTGGCAGGGGTCCAGGGGGATTATCCCCCTGGCAGGGTCCAGGGACGGAACTCCCTGGTGGGGTCCGGGGCGAAGCCCCGCGAGCACCGTCACCGATCCGTTTCAAATCTGCGTCGCTCCGGAAGTCGTCGGTTTTTTCTCCTCCTCATCCTTCTTCTCCGACGGCTTGGGCAGACGATCCTCCAACTCCCGCAACAGCCGTTGCGTCTCCTTGATCGCCTCTTCCGCCTTCTCCTTCACCGCAGGCATCTGACTGTCATAAGTGAGCTTTCCGGCCTTGCCCAGAGCACGCATGGCATCCATCAGATGCTCGCGCACCTGATCCATGGAGGCCTCACTCTTTTCGTTCCGGCTCTCGTCCGACGATCCGGACTCCCCGGCCCAGAGCGGATTTACCGTCAATCCCATCATCAGGGCCAGCCCGATCTTGATCGCGGTCATGCGACTCCAGAGGCATCGGCTTGGGGGGAGTTCCGCAGGAGGCGTCTCCGACGGGGGCGGATGCCAACCCAGACAGGCGGTCTGACCCCGCATCTGTGGATAGGCCAATTGACCCTCCCGATCCAATTGCCAGAAGGTCTGTTCATCCACCCAGGCGGTCTCCAGAATCTCCCGACTTTTGACCTGGGGCGTGCCCTGCCAACTGTCGCAAAGAAAAATGAAACCGATATTCGGGGAGTCCACCAGCAGAAGCGGAACCGTCTCCAGATAACGACACTGCAACAACTCCAGACCGATCTCTTCGGATACCTCCCGTTTCAAGGCGGCTTCGAGTCCCTCGCCCTGATCCACGAATCCGCCCGGGAAAGACCATTTCCGGGCCCGGTGGTCCCGATAGGCCAGACGGGCCAGCAGAATCTTCACCGAATCCGGCCTCAGACGTTGATCGAGGATCAAGACGTGCGCCGAAACCGAAACCTTGAACCGTGCAGAGGGAGTGAATTCATTTTCCATGGAATCGGACATCCGGATTCAACGAGTCAGGGTGAGTGGAGATTGGAAATCGTTTGGGTTGAGTGTCATGTGTCGCTGTCGTCGCTGTCGTCGCTGTCGTGCTGGTTTTGGGCGTGCGCCGGTTTGGAGTGGTCGCTTGTGTCCGCGCGCTGCGCCTTTTTCGCTGGAAAACGCGAAAAAGGCTTTCGTGAAAGCGCGCGAAAGTCACAGTCAAAACCCTGGAGGCGTTGCCTCCAGACCTCCACCGGGGGCGATGATCGCCCCCGGACCCCCGCGATTTTTTTTATTCGATGGCATATTCCCGCACGATTTTCCATCCCTGGGGTTCGTGTTCCAGAGAGAGCGTCTTTTTGACCCGATCGCGATAGTTCTTGGCGGTGTAGTTTTGCTGGAACGTGGCCTGGGCGCGATTGTCGTTGAGCATGGTGATTTGCAGATCGGAAACGTCAATGTGAATCGCACCCGCCTTGCCGATCACCTCGCGCCGATTTTTTTCCCAGGCCTCCCGCGTCTTGATGTTCTTGCCGATCGGTTGGAAATTGGCCGAATAGGCATCGACATAGCCGTCAATGTTCTTGGCCGACCAGGCGGCGGCCCAATCCAGCACCGCCTGTTTGACATGATTCTGACTCTCGGGATCGGCCTTGCCCGTCGTCTTCTCCTCGGCGGGTTGAACGGCTCCGCTCTCCTTGGGCGCTTCCGCCATTGCCGGAGGCTCCGGTTTTTTCATCGGCTCGGCGGGATCGGGAGTGACCTTGGGGGCAGAGACCACCTCCGGCTTGACCGGCGCGGCTTCCGGAACCGCCTCGGCCTTGACCGGAACCGCCTCGGCCTTGACCGGAACCGCCTCGGCCTTGACCGGAACCGCCGGAGCCTTGGAGGCGACCACCCCCTCCGACACCGGAGGAGCGGCGGGATGGGGCGGTTCGCTGCGGGACGGAGGAGTCTTGGCGGCGGGCGGAGTCGGACTCTTCGCGCTCTGGACCGGAGCCTGCGGAGCGCGCGCCGTCTCCGCGCCTTCGGTGAAGAGGGTCTTGACCTTGTTGAGCTTGCCGGCCAACGCCGTGTTGCCCTGATTGAGCTTCAACGCGCGGGCATAGGACTGGGAAGCCATCTTGGCGTGGATGTCGCCGAGATTCTCATGGGCGGTGGCGTAGTTGGGATGGGCCTTCACCGCCAGGGAGAGAGCCTCCTGGGCCTTTTCGAAGTTGCCCTGCTCCGCGTAGAGCACCGCCAGATTGTTGTAGGGCTCCGGAAGCTCGGGAAAATCCTTGCTCAATTGCTGAAAAATGGTGATCGCCTGATCTCTTTGTTTGGTTTCCGTCAGGATCAGCCCCTTGAGAAAGCGTCCCTGGGCATCCTGGGGATGCTCGGCGAGAAATTGATTCAATCGTTTGAGGGCGGTGTCGAACTCCTTGCGATCGGCGATGGCGTAGATTTCGTCCAGGCTTTCGGCGGCGAGGGAAACCGGCGGAAACAGCCAAAGGCCGGACAACATTCCGAGGGCGCAAACGAGCAGGCGCGTATGGTTCATGAAGGCCACTCCAGGGAGAATGCGTGAAAAATATGACGGTCACATGGCTCCGGGTGGTGCCATGTCCGCTTCACGAGCTACGAATAGCGATCATTGTGCCAAAAAATCGTGTCGCGCTCAAAGAGGCGTGTCGAACCGCGCGGAGGGTATTTCAAAAAAAAAGCCATCCGCACCGGTTGGGGCGGATGGCCGAAGCGTGAGGCGGGGGCGTTTTCAGCGTTGGATCTGACTGCGGCGCATTTGCAGATAGGCATCCCGCAAGGCGACGTAGGGATCGATGGCGGCCTTTTTGAGATCCTCGTACTCCCCGATGCGGGTGGAGGTGTCGTGAACCGTCTTGCCCCCCAGAATTTCCATCCGGGTCCAGGAGTTTTCGGGATAGTAGCTCAACGGGTTGACCAGGGAGTCTCCGGCCAGACCGATGGAGTCACGCAGGGTGGAGGGCCCGAACAGCGGCCATTGAATGTAGATGGCATCCCCGAAGCCGAGGGTTCCCAGGGTTTGACCGAGATCCTCGTCGCTGCTTTTGAGGTTGAAATGGGTTTCGGCCACATCGAAAAAGCCCAGACCGCCCAGAACGGTGTTGATGCCAAAGCGGGACAGTTCCCGTCCGGCGGCTTCCCATTTGCCCTGCAGCAGTGCGCTGAGAAAATGTTTCGGCATCGCCAGATTGTGAAAGAAATGACCCACCGCGATCCGGATCGGTTCCGGCAGAATGGCGGTGTAGACCGTGGCCGCAGGCTTGAGCAGACCGTGATAGAGCAGATCGTTGAGGGTGAAGATGAAACGGTTCCAGGGCTCCAGCGGATCGGACACGGCAGGAGGCTCCTGCTCCTCGGGGACTTCGGCGGGAAGCGTCGTCGAAGGGAGCGCGTTCGAAGGGGCGGCCATCACCGTGCCACTCTCTCTTTGTGCCACTTCCTGGCCGGCCAGACTCGGGGTCGGCAGCCAGAGAAGTCCCAAAGCCATGATTGTCAGCAACAGTTTACGCATTCTTGTCATCCTTGCTCGGGTTGTTTTCTTTAATCGTTTGCCTTCCCTTGCCAATACCCAAGATGATGGGTGATAATTGCCGGGTTTGCAACGAATTTAAAAAGGGTCTGCATTCATGCAGCCCTGGCCTCCCATTCCCCGCACGCATGCGGCCTTGAAGACAGATTTCCATGTTCGATTTTGTCAGAAATATCGGTGCCTCGACCCTGGAGACCATCCGCGAAATGGGACGTATGTTCCTGTTTTTGTTTTCGGTTCTCCGTTCGATTCCGACCCCGCCCTACCGGTGGAACAGCTTTCTCAAACAGATGCGATTCATCGGCATTCGTTCTCTGTTCGTCATCGCCCTCACCGCCGTTTTTGCGGGCATGGTGCTGGCCCTCCAGGGCTATTATACCCTCTCCCGGTTCGGCTCCGAGGCCCTGCTCGGACCCGCCGTGGCCCTCTCCATCATTCGGGAACTGGGCCCGGTGCTGACGGGTTTGATGGTCACGGGGCGGGCCGGTTCCGCCCTGGCCGCCGAATTGGGCATCATGCGCATCCGTGAACAGATCGACGCCCTCGAAGTGATGGGCATCCCCCCGATGAAATTTCTGGTCACGCCACGGGTCGAGGCCGGTCTGCTGGCGGTTCCGATTCTCACCCTGCTCTTCGACGTGATCGGCATCTGGGGTGGATACCTGGTCGCGGTGCGACTGCTCGGCATGAGCGGTGGCACCTATTTCGGCGGCATCGAGTCCGCCGTCGAAATGCACGACATCACCACCGGATTGATCAAATCGGTCAGTTTCGGATTGATCGTCACCTGGGTCTGCACCTATAAGGGATATTTCACCCAAAGGGGAGCCGAAGGTGTCAGCCATGCCACCACCTCCGCCGTGGTCATGAGTTCGGTCTTGATCCTGGTGTGCGATTATTTCATCACGTCCATCATGCTGTAAGGAACGCCAACGTGACCCAACCCGGTTCATCGGATGACATTTCCCGGCTGAACGGTTCTGGCCGCGCTCCCATTTCGCTGGGGGAACGGTTGGTGGCCAATGGCTGCATCACCTCTCAAGAGCTGGAACTCGCCTTGCGGCGTCAGCGGTCCCAATCCGATGCCGCACCGAACATGCATCGGGTCGGGCGCACCCTGGTGGATATGGGACTGCTCTCCCAGGCTTCCCTCCTTGATTGTCTTTATCGGCAATTCGCCGCCGAACGTGATGCCTATCAGGTTTCGTCGCGCCAACAGGATGCAGTGATCCGTCTGGAACAGGTGGTCAAGATTCTCGATGGACGGCGCGTGCTCGATGCGGTCGATCTGGCCATTCCCGCCAACCGGATCACCGCCATCATCGGCATGAGCGGCGGCGGAAAGAGTGTCATCCTCAAGCATATGGTCGGCTTGATGAAACCCGATCAGGGGACGGTCTGGGTCGGCGATCAACCGTTGGGACGGCTGTCGAATCGGGCGTTGAATGAGGTGCGGCGTCGTTTCAGTCTGCTGTTTCAGGGGGGCGCGCTGTTCGACTCCATGAGCGTGTTCGACAATGTGGCCTTTCCTTTGCGTGAAAAGACCAATCTCCCCGAAACCGAAATCCGCGATCGGGTGGTGCGCTCTCTGGAACAGGTCAACCTCGTGGGCATGGAAGGCAAATATCCCGACGAACTCAGCGGCGGCATGATGAAACGAGCCGCTCTGGCTCGGGCCCTGGTCACGGATCCGGAAATTCTCCTGCTCGACGAACCCACGGCGGGTCTGGATCCCATCATCGAAAACGCCATCCACCACTTGATCTGCGATACCTTCATGCGTACCCGGTATACCATGGTGGTCATCAGCCACGCGGTGCCGGAAATTTTCAAGTGGTGTCATCACGTGATCGCGTTGCATCGGGGAAAGGTGCTCTTTTCCGGCCCCTCCCGGGAGGTCAACGGATCCCGCGATCCGGTCATTCGACAGTTCATCCATGGTGATCTTGACGGTCCCATTCAGGTGATTTAACGCATCGCCCTTTCAGGAGACGCAGGTGAGAAGCGCGCGGTTGGAATTTTCGGTTGGTCTGTTCGTGTTGGCGGGATTGTTGGCGTTGGCTTGGTTGTCGGTCCGTCTGGCCCGCATGGAGTTGGTGGGAACCGGACATCTGCCGGTGTATGCCCAGTTCACCTCGGTGGCCGGACTCAAGGTGGGAGCCTCGGTGGAGATCGCCGGGGTCGGCGTGGGACGGGTCGATCGCATCGAACTCAATCACGCCGACTATGAAGCGCGGGTCCGGCTGCTGCTCCGGCCCGATGTAGCCATTCAGGAAGACGCCATCGCCTCGGTGCGCACCAAAGGCCTGATCGGCGATCGCTATATCGTGATCTCTCCGGGAGCCTCCAGCACGCTGCTGGTCGCCGAGGGATTGATCCGTCAGACAGAACCGGCCATCAACTTCGAAGAGTTGATCAGTCAGTTCATTCATGGAAGTGTCAAATAATTCAACGTAAGGAGTTGGAAAGATGTTGCGGCGTTTTATGGTCAACCGTCTGTTTTTTTGGGTTGTTGTCTTGGCGCCCTTGTCGGTGTGGAGCGTGACCGTCGCCCAGGAGGCCGGACGCATGGACAAGTTGACTGCTTCGGTGCAGCAGGCCATCTCCATTCTCAAGGATCCGGAGTTGGCGGTCCCGGCCCGACGCGCAGAGCGTAGGGAGATGCTCCGGCGTGTGGTCTATCAGGAGTTCGATTTTGGCCGCATGTCCCAGAGTGCCGTGGGGCGTTCCTGGCTCAAGTTTTCGCCGGGTCAGCAGCAGCGGTTCACCGATCTGTTTCGTCAGTTGCTGGAAAATACCTATATGAACATGATCGAACGCTATGACGGCGAACGGGTCGAGTTTCTCAAGGAGGTGCCCAAGGCGCAGGATTTGATTCTGGTGGACAGTATCATTCATGCCAAGGGACAGCAGTACAAGGTGGCTTATTATATGCGCCAGTCGGCAGGCGGTGGGTGGAAGGTCGATGATGTGGTGATCGAAGGGGTGAGCGTGGTGGCCAACTATCGTTCTCAGTTTCAGCAGGCCATTCGCACGCCGGATGATATCGAACCGTTGCTGACCCGGTTGCAGGAAAAGGTTGCCAATCCGCAGCGGGGCGGCTGATTACTGTTGAAAAAAAAGAGAGGGTCTGGGGGATTCTTCCCCCAGGGTTTTGACTTTGATTTTGACTGTTTGTTCGAAAGTCCCAGGGCTTCGCCCTGGACCCACCAGGGGCCAATGGCCCCTGGACCCCGATTCTTTCTTCCGATCCAAAAAAAACGCCCCGTCATGGGGCGTTTTTTTTGATCGGGCGGATGTGACTTCTACTCCACCTTGATTTCCGCTTTTTCTTTCCATTCCTGCCCTTTGTTATCCTTCCACGTCACGGTCACGGGGCCGGACTTGTCGGCCTTGACATAGAACGAGAAGAAGGGATTCTTGGAAACCGCGCCGCTCCATTGCGTCTTCACCACCGTGGCTCCGCCATATTCGGCGGAGACGGTTTCGATGTAGTGGGCCGGGATGGTTTCACCGGTTTCGGTATTCTTGCGCAAGCCGCTCTCCATGGGATGTTTGATGAGCGTCTTGATCAGTGCCACTTCGCCCTTTTTGAGAGGCTTTTCCGGGCCGCGTACTTTGGGTTCTCCGATATCCGCCATAATCGTCTCCAAACGTTGAACGTGAGATGAATGTCACAAGCCTTAACCGGCGCAACCGCCTTCGGCCACTTCGAGCTTCATGATCGCACCATAGAGCGCGCCCTTGTTGGTTTTGGCGATGGCCCGCACCTGAGAGGCCTTGGCCATTTTGATGCGCATTTCCACTTCGGCCTTGCCGGAAGCGGGGGAGAACTCGAACATGGCGACCATCGGCTTGGGATTTTCATCCACATAGATGGTCAGGGAGGCGATGTAATTGTCCGCGTCCATGGGGTGATCCACGGAGATGGGCATGCGGACCAGGGCACCGTTTTCGGCCTTGGGGGGGGTATCGATCTTGACCTTTTCCAGGGTCACTTTACCGGCACCGAGATCCTTGGCGATGATCTCGTCGATGTTGACCGCAGCCGCCGGGGCGTCGGCGGCCTGGGCCAGGGTCGGCATGCCGACCAGACCGGCACCGGCTGCCATGCAGACGGCACCCGTCGCGCCCATGGCTCCCAGAAATCTCCTGCGCGTCAGAGTGCTTTCGGAATGGATACTCATTGGTTCGTGCCTCCAGAATCGACTCTTGGTAGAAGTTGAACAGACCATCTTGGATTATTTTTTGGATGCGGCCTCTTCAGGCTCTTCCGGCATTTTGTGCGCCACGCCGGTATGACAATCGATGCAGGTCTTGTCGTTGCTTTCCATGGCCTTCTTGTGCTTTTTGGAGGCCGATTTATCCTGCTCGTCCAACTGCATGGCATCGTAGTTGTGACAGGCGCGGCACTCTTTGGAATCCCGCTTCTTCAGAGTGTTGATGACGTTTTGGGCCAGATCCCAACGGGCCTTTTCGAAGGAGGCCTTGTCCGGATAGGTACCGATCAGGTGGTGGTAGATATCCTTGCTGCCGATTTCGAGTTTGGCCAGGAACTTGTCGATCCAGTCGCCGAAGGTTTTGCCATGGGGAACGTGACAATCGGCGCAGAAGGCCCGCACACCCAGGCGATTGTTATAGTGTTTGCTTTGCTGATACTCCTGATAGACCCCATCCATTTCATGACACGAAATGCAGATACTCATGGAGTTGGTGGCATTCATCGTAAAGTGGAATACGATGAAAAAGATCGAACCGGCCAGAAAGCCGACGATCAAAATCAGACCAATGGCCTTTTGACTGGGGGTGCGAAGCCACTTCAAAAGATTTGCTAACATGATTGCCGGTTCTCCACGTGGTAGGAATTTGTGAAGGCTTTGGCCCTCCACCAAAGCGCTTGCGAGATGTCAATTCATCAAGAATAAACACAATTTTTGGGGTGTGCAAGGAAGTTTCACGGATATATAAGCAAGTCATTGCAGACTTTTTAGATAGAAGATCAGATCCTTGCGATTTCCGGAGCTTTGCATGCCATCGAAGGAGACGGGATGCTCCTTGCTGTGTTGGGCCATGCGGGTTTGGGGGATGAAGGCGGTGGGGTTGAGCAACCAGCGTTCCAGGTGGTCGTCATCCCAGAGGAAGGGTTTCTCTTCGGCGAGTTTGCGGAAGGCGGGGCTGAAGGGAAAATCGACCACGCCGGCGGGTCGGTTGTAGATTTCCCACAGATAGGGCCCTTTGCCATTTTTGCGATTGGGGGTCATGTCGTGACAGACGCCGCAATTGTTTTCGGCGAGTCGTTTGCCGACCTCCGCATCTCCCCGGAAGCGTTGGAAGCCGATACCGGCCAGCAGCAGCAGGAGCAGCAGCATGATCAGGGAGAGTATATGGGCGATTTTCATGAGCGCTTAAGTCCCCTCGGATTCCATCCCCGGATGATACATCTGAAAGTGATTGCGGCCACTCTTTTTGACGGCATACAAGGCCATATCGGCTTTTTTCAGCAAGGTTTCGGCCTGTTCTCCATCTGCGGGAAAGAGGCTGATGCCGATGCTCGCACCGATGAAACAGGCATGCCCGTTGAGGTGAAAGGGGATCACCAGGGCATCGATGATCTTTTGGGCCACCACCCGGACCGAATCGGGATAGACCGCCTCGTCTCCCAGGATGATGGTGAACTCATCCCCGCCCAGACGGGCCACCACATCGTTTTCCCGCAGACAGTCCCGGATGCGATGGGCGGCTTCGATCAGGAGCAGATCGCCCACATCGTGGCCGAACTGATCGTTGACCCCCTTGAAGCGATCCAGATCCATGAACATCACCGCCATGGCCCGACCGTGACGTCGGCTGCGGGCCAGGGTCTGCTGTAAAAATAACATGAAGAGACGCCGATTGGGCAGTCCTGTCAAGGAGTCGTGATGCGCGATTCGTTCCAAACGTTTTTCCGCCACCACCCGATCGCTGACATCGATTCCCGTGGTGAGGAAATTTTTCAATTTGCCCGAGGCATCCGCCAGAAAGGAGAGGGTCCAGGAGATGTGACGGAACTCCTGATTGTGGCTCATCCAACGGGTTTCGAAGGCCACCGTGGCCGGATCCTCGGCGGTGAGGGCGAGAATTTCCTGAATCCGTTCGATTTCGTCCGGTGGGGTCCAGTCTTTGTGCCAGAAGGGTTTGCCGATCATCTCCGAGCTTTTCAGGCCGGTGAGGTTCTCTACGGCGGCGTTGAGTCGCACCATGGTGCCCTGGGGATCCAGGACCATCACCAACGCCGAGGTCGATTCCAGGATGGTGGCGATGAACAATCGCTCCTCTTGCAACGCCTTTTCGGTGCGCCGGTGTCGGATGATGCCGGCCAGGGTGTTGGCCAGAGTGGCCAGCAAGGCATCCTCATCCGGTGACCGGGGGTGGCCGTGGGAAACGTAGAGATTCAGAATGCCCATCAACTCCCCCTGATGCAGAATCGGGGTGCAGTAGTGACCGTGCGGATGCATCCCGTCGAACCGGATGGTATGTTCTTCGGTCAGGGCATTGCGAAAGACGATCTCCCGGCTTTGGGCGGCCAGTCCGCACAGACAGTGCCCCACGGGCACCACGGCGCAGGCCTGCATCAGATGCGGTGCCAGATTGCGTTGCGCGGTCAGTTGCAGGGTGTTCGAGCGGGGATCGTACAGATGGATCGAGCCTTTGTACTCCACCGCCAGCCAGGGAATGGTGAGAATGATATCCAACGCCACCGTCAACTGTTTTTCCAGGGGCATCGGTTCGAGGGAGGTTTCCAGGAGCGCGCTGATGGCCAATCGGGATTGAATCGCCTTGAGTTCGCGATTTTTCTCCACGGCGAGACGGCGTTCCGCCTGCACCCGATCCATGTGACTGCGGATGCGCGCCCGGATCACCGCCGGGCGGTAAGGCTTGGCGAAATAATCGACCGCTCCCAGGGACATGCCTCGGGTGACATCCTCGGCATCGGTTTTGGCGGTGACGAAAATGACGGGAATCGAACGGGTTTTGGGATGGGCTTTCAGACGGCGACACACCTCGAAGCCATCCATTTCCGGCATCATGATGTCGAGCAGAATCAGATCCGGAGGTCGA
This sequence comes from Magnetococcales bacterium, assembly GCA_015231295.1. GTDB lineage: Bacteria > Pseudomonadota > Magnetococcia > Magnetococcales > Magnetaquicoccaceae > Magnetaquiglobus. The sequence continues at coordinate 58,188 of JADGBU010000002.1, forward strand.
TTCATCGCCTGTTCCAGCGCGGAGGCTCCGGTTTCCGCCTGAGAGATGTCATACTCTTCGATCAAAAGCTCGTACAGGAGCGCGAGATTGATGGGAACATCATCGACGATGAGGATTTTTTCCCGGAGGTGTCCGTCTGTCATGACGCGACCTGTCAGTCATTGTTGGGTTGGCTTTGAGGCACGAAAAGCGGGGCTTGACGCCCCGCTTTTGGATACAACCGGATAACCCTGGACAGGTCAACCGAACGTGTCGGCCATGATGCTCTGATACCAGCTTTCGTTGTACAGGGATTCCTGTTTGCGGACGAAATCCTGGGCCTTGTCGGAGGAGACGCCGCCTGAGACTTCGACGATTTTGCCGGCATTCAGCTTGTAGACACCGGCCACGGAGATGCCATAATCCGGGCTGATGAGGCTGTAGCAGGTGTTGACATAGGAGGGGATGCCCACCGGTTTGCCGTTGAGCAGATTCACCACCGCAGCGGCGCAGACTTTGGCTTCGGAGTTGGCCGCGTAACCGGACTTGGGCAGACCCGTGGCCGCGCTGGCGTCGCCGATGACGTGAATCTCTTTCTGCTTGGTCGATTCGAAGGTTTCGAAGTTGATCGGGCAGAACCCTTTTTCATCGGTGAGACCGGCTTTTTCCGCCACGGCACCCGCCTTGTTGGCCGGAATGACGTTGATGCAGGAGCTTTTGAATTCGGCCATGTCGGTGTAGACGGTCATGGTTTTGGCATCGACCCGCGTCACCTTGCCGCCCTGGGCACCCGGAATCCACTCGATGAGGCTCTTGTCGGTTTCGTAGCCATAGAGGCTCTTCCAGCCGCTGATGAACAGACCCATCTTGGAGAACTTATCCTTGGGATCGAGGATGATCACCTTGGATTTGGGTTTGTTCTTTTTCAGGTAGTGCGCCACCAGGCTGGCCCGTTCGTAGGGGCCGGGGGGGCAGCGATAGGGATCCGGCGGCGCGACCATGACGAAGGGGTCGCCATCTTTGAGCTCCTGGAGCTGTTTGGCCAGCAGGGTGGTCTGTTCGCCGGCGATCCAGGCGTGGGGCATTTTTTTGGTGGCGTCGGCGTCGTAGCCTTCGAGGGGCTTGAAGTCGATACCCGGCGAGAGGATCAGGCGATCGTATTCAAACTTTTTGCCACCGGCGGTGGAGACGCTCTTGGCGGCGGCATCGATACCCGTCACCTGATCGATGACCACTTCCACGCCGTGTTTCTTGAGTCCCTCGTAGCCC
>JADGBU010000002.1:59676-63219 GCA_015231295.1 Magnetococcales bacterium
CCCGTCAATTTGACAAAACCTCTGCGCGTGCAATTCATCATGGTCATGGCCTCCCTTTGAGCCCCGCTCAACGTTTGCTGGCATAAAAATGGGCGATCTCTTCCAGCTCGGACGCGGAAAGCTTGTCGATGGCTTTCTGCATTTTTTCCGGCTGTGGAACTTTCAGGTGCTCGTTCTTGAAGTCCTGCACCTTGATCAGCAGATAATCCACCCATTGACCAGCCATGCGCGGGGTATCTTCATCCTGGGTCATGCCATCGTCTTCGTGGCACTTGCCGCACTTTTGGGCTTCGACCAGCTTTTTGCCTTTTTTGGCTTTGGCGTCATCGACTTTGGTGGCCAGGGTCGAATTGGCATGGCTTTTCACATCCTGCCATTTCGCCTTGGAGAGAAAATCGGCGATGCGGCTGGTCTCTTCTTCGGTGTAGCCCTTGGCGATGCGACCCATGATCGTGGAGGGGCGTTTGCCGCTCTTGAATTCGGACATGATATGGCTCAGGTAGGGAGCCGGCATCCCTGCGATCGAGGGCATGCTCGGGCCAGCCGAGACGCCATTGGTGCCGTGGCAGCCGGCGCAGGTATTGGCGAGCATGGCCGCATCCGCCGGGGGCGCGGCGATGGCGGCGGCGATGGCCGCCTCTTTGGCCGCCTTTTCCGCGTCTGCCGCCGAGGGGGCGTCTGCCGCCATCGAGGCGGTTGCAAAGGCCAATCCGCTCAACAACCCACCCGCGAGAACCAACATGTGGATCCTTTTTCGTTGCATGTTTCCCTCCGCACTGTACCGATTATGATAGGGTCGTTCCTTGGAAGTCCGATTCCTCGTGTCTGATCGAAGGGGTGACGATTTCGCTTCGATCTGGCACTCTCGTCCGTCCTGAAGGGGATCAGAATTCCCCTTTGGCGGCCTGCGTCATCAGTTCCTTGATGACGTTGCGAATTCTGATGGCCTCCTTTCTGAGTTCGGGTGGCAGTTGTTTGCCGCCGTGGATCATCATGTCGAGGTTCATGGAGTAGAGCCACAATTTACCCTGTTTGTCCCGCACCAGGGCGATGCGGCAGGGCATGAACGCCGTATAGGCATCTTGATAATCCGCCATCATCTTGCCCACCTTGGCGTCGCAGAACGACAGAAACTCGACGTGGCGATAGGGTTTGCCGGTGACGGCTTCCACCTGCTTGTAGAAGGGGGCTTCGCCCACGAACAGAAAATCTTTGGCCGAGGCCAGGCTCTTGAGAGATTCCTTGATATCCGCCGGGGTCAGATCCGGATTTTCCACCGGCACCGCCCAGGTCATGGCCACGCCCGGATCGAGCGTTTCCAGCAGACGGCTTGCAAAATCCAGATACATGCTTTTGTAATCCGGATCCATTTGGCTCAATTTGGGTGCGATTTTGGCATAGCCATATCCCGCTCCAATCAGCACCACCACGCCCAGAATCGCCAGAATATTCCTGATCATCCCCATGAGCCCCTCCCTTTCACCGAGTGCAACGGAACTTCTCCCGCTTGCGTTTTGTCCAATTCATCAAACACAGAGAATGCGTAAGGACAAGAGCATGAAATGTGACGTGGCTCTCTGTCAACCCTATAAATTGGGTGTGCATTTTTTGATTATTATTAAATTATTATATTCTGATTGGCTGAATATGTACATTCTCTCGTCAAGGGGGGATTGTACGGTTTTATTATGTTGTTTTTTTAATTTTTGAAAAAATAGATTTTTATGGATTATGATCCCGCCGTTCAATCCCTATTCCAAACGCTGACTCATCGGTCTTTTCGATTCTCCGACCGTCGCAGTCGGGAATGGGTCGCTTTTTTGGTGTGAAACTTCCGAAAAAAAATTCTTCTGTCGGCATGTTCGGCTCTGAAATCTTCAAAACCACAAACCGGAAGCTGTTGTTTATGGGAACCAGGGCTGGTCAATCCGGCCCAGGTGGACCGGGAGTGACTCCCCGCGCATCCACCGGGCCAAGCCGGGTCCGATGGCCGGGTAGAGGGGTGCGGTGGAGAGTTCGGCGTGGGGCAGCCACAGCAGTTCGGTGGCCTTGACCTGCCGGGTGTCCAGTTGTGGTTCTCCAGTGAAATCGACCCGATAGGCCAGGTGGAGTGTGGCGCGATCGGTACGGGTTTCGGCCACGAACAGCAGCTCCCGGGGGGTGATGCTCCAGTGCAGCTCCTCCTGAAATTCGCGGATCAGGCAGGCGTGCAGCTCCTCATCGGGTTCGAGGTTGCCTCCCGGCAGGTTGAAGCGGTCGTGGGCTCCATACTGGTAGCGCATCACCAGTATGGAGTGATCCCGGATGGCCACGCCACAGGGGCGAATGACATGAGCGGTCATGGGGTTTGAGCGGCTTTGGCTTCTGGTTTGAGGGCCAATTTCTTGTCACCGAACAGGATCGCCTTGAGCCAGTCGAAGGCGAATTCGATGAGGGCTTCGTCGTCGGTGCGGATCCGTTCGACGGTTTCCGGAGCGAGATCGAATCGTTTCAGGAAGGTGGATTCGAACACGAAGCGGCGAAACTCTTCCGGGTTGGTGCTGGCCATGTAGAAAAATTCCGACAGTTGCAGCGAGGTGTTGACCTCATCGCCCGCCGAGCGGCGTTTGAGGATCAGATCCATCCAGCCCTGATTGCGGAGATCGTAGCCATCCGACCCTTGATCCTGACGCCAGGAGTCGATGGACCACTCCAGATTTTCCTGATGCCCCTGACAGTAATCCTCTTTGATCAGATAGTAGAACGATTCGTTCTCCTGGCTGTTTTGTTTATGCATCAGGGCCATGCCGACGGGATAATAACGGCACGTCACCGGTCGGTCTTCGTAGACCGAGCAGCCGGAGGGGGTATTGAAGGGGCATTTGCCCGTTTCCGGGTTCATGCGCATCAGGGGAACGGGGAGTTGACCTTTGGTCAAGGTATAGGGGGTGGCGTATTCGTACAGAAACGCCTCGGCGGAAATATTCAGCCGTTTGCGCAGACGCAGGATATCGTAGGGGGTGAGCAGAATCTCGATATTGGCGCAGCAGGTGTTGAAACAGGGAATATCCGGATGACACCGGAATTTGAAATGGGTATCGCCTTCCATGCGGACCGGATGCAGCACATTGCGCACTTCGCGGGGCATGGAGCGCATTTCGGGTTCGAAGTTCAGAGCGTGATCCCGTTCTTGAAGGGGATCGTCTTGTTCCGGGTCGTATTCGGAGTCGTGATCGGACATCGGTCGCCTTTATGCTGCCAAGTAGGGGATCTGGGGATGGACCCCAGGGAATCGGCGGAGTGACGGGATGTGATTTTACTATTTAAAAAAAAAGAGGGGATCTGGGGGATTCCTCCCCCAGGGTGTTGCTTTTAAGAATTTTTCGTAGAATTTTATTTCAAAAAGAAAAACCCTGGGGGAAGAATCCCCCAGACCCTCTCTTTTTTTTCAATGGAAAAAAGAGCGCGGCCACAAAGGGCCGCGCTCCGGGGTATTACTTGGGCACCAGATCCTTGTGGGCGCGCTTGAACACGGACCACTCACCCGTCGCCGGGTTGATGGTG
>JADGBU010000171.1 GCA_015231295.1 Magnetococcales bacterium
GGGTCCAGGGGCCATTGGCCCCTGGTGGGATCCAAGGGCGAAGCCCTTGGGACTGTTCTGCAAGAGCCATTCAAAATCCTGGAGGCGTTGCCTCCAGACCTCCACCGGGGGCGATGATCGCCCCCGGACCCCCGCGATATTCTTTCAAAACCATCCGGACCCGCCGCACCCGCTCCTGATGCAACGCCCGTCCCAGGGCACTCCCCCGAATCCCGGCCTCCATCAACCGGGCGACCTCCACCGACTGACAGGCCCGCAACGCCTCCCGCAACACCGCTCCCGCCGGATACTCCCCCAACACCCCACCGTTGCGCGAATCCGCCGCACACGCGATCAGAAAGGCCTCCAACTGCTCGGGACGACGCCAGGCATCGAGGGTTTCCAAAAGCCCCACCACCTTGCCGGGACGCATCTCCAACACCCGATGGGCACGCATATGCTGACCCGCCACCCGCGAAGCCAACCCCTCGAACACCCGAGAGACCCGCAACCGATCGCACAACCCCTCCACGACCGCCACCCCCAACCGATCGTGACCGTGATGACGGGGCAACATCGCCTCCGGGGTCAACCCCTTTCCCAGATCGTGGGTCAGGGCGGCAAACCGGATCACCGGATCCGGAGTCAAACATGCGGCCCGTTCCAGCACCCACAACACATGCTCGAACGCATCCCCCTCGGGATGATACTGCGGAGAATGAGTTTTCCCCTTCAAGGCGGCCAACTCCGGAAACAGCACCGCCAACGCCCCGCAGGCATCCAACACCCGAAAATAGACCGCCGGAGCATCACTTTCCAACGCCTTGACCGTCTCCTGCCACACCCGTTCCACCGCCAATTCCATCAACTCGCCGGAGGCCACCAGCACCGCCATGCCGCCGAGGGTTTCCGGATCCACCACAAAGCCCAATCCCGAAAACCGGGCCATGAACCGGGCCACCCGCAACACCCGCAACGGATCTTCGGCGAACGCCTCCGAGACATGACGCAACACCCGCCCTTCCAGATCCCTGCGCCCTCCCCAGGGATCGATCACCCGTCCATCCGCATCCATGGCCATGGCGTTGATGGTGAGATCACGCCGATACAGATCCTCTTCCAGGGTGATTTCCGGAGAGAAATCGACCGCAAAGCCCTTGTATCCCCGTCCCGATTTGCGTTCGGTACGGGCCAGGGCATACTCCTCCCGGGTTCCGGGATGCAAAAAGACCGGAAACGACGCGCCCACCTGCCGGAATCCCCGTTCCGTCATGCTCCGTGGGGTCTCTCCGAGCACCACCCAATCCCGTTCCCGGATCGGCAAGCCGAGCAGGGCATCCCGCACGCAGCCTCCGACCCGATAACAACACATTCCGGACAACTCCGCTTCCACACCGGATCGGTCCTCCATCGTCCTCATCCCTTGACGCAGACCGCCTGCCGCAATACATGAACCGGTTCCGCCAGATCCTGTTGATGGGCCATCACGGTTTCGATATCCTTGTAGGCACTGGGGATTTCATCCAGCACCGAGCGATCCTTCGGACAGGCCACCCCACGGGTTTCACGGGCCAGATCCTCCACGGTAAACCGGCGCATCGCCTCCTGACGCCCCATGCGCCGCCCCGCCCCGTGAGCGCAGGAGTGAAACGCCTCGCGATTGCCCTTGCCGCGCACGATATAGGAGAGCGCGCCCATGGAACCGGGAATGATCCCCCAATCCCCGCGACGGGCACGGATCGCGCCTTTCCGCGTCACCCAGACCAGGCTACCGAAATGCCGCTCTCTGGCCACATAGTTGTGATGACAATCGATCATCATCCCGTCGAGACGCACCGCTCTGCCCAGAGCGGTTTCCAGGGCCGCGAGCACCGCCTGCAGCATGAAGGCCCGATTGGCCCTGGCGAACTCCTGGGCCCATTCGACGGCCTGGAGATAATCGGCACAATCGGGGGTGCCCTCCCGCAGAAAGGCCAGATCCCCATCGGGCAGGGTCCGCAACTCCCGTCCGAGAGTGTCGCGGGCGCGCTGAATGAAATAGGTGCCGAGGCGATTGCCCACCCCACGGGATCCCGAATGGATCAGGATCCAGACCCGATCCCGTTCATCGAGCCGCAGTTCGATAAAGTGATTGCCGGTGCCGAGGGTGCCGAGATGACGGATCGTATTGGTACGGGAGTGGAGCAGTTTGGGATGACGGGCCAGAAGCTCCGGACAGCGACGTTGCAGGCCGTGCTGACTCCACCATTGGGAGATGGCTTCCGGGGGATCGTTCCAGGCACCCCGATCGTTGGGGCCGCCGTCGTCGGTACGCCCGTGGGGCACGACCCGCTGAATGGCCACGCGCAGGATTTCGCCGCTCTCGCCGAGGGCGTCGGAACGCAGATCGATGGGGACGGCACACATTCCGCACCCGATATCCACCCCCACAGCCGCCGGGATCAAGGCTCCGATGGTGGGAATCACCGAGCCGATGGTCGCGCTCATACCGGCGTGAACATCCGGCATCGCGGCCACGTGGTGAAACACGAACGGCAGATTGGCCACATTCATCAACTGTCTGCGGGAGAGATCGTCCGCCGTGTCGGTAAAGATCTTGACCGGCACGCGGGCACCGTTCATGCTTTCCAGGACCGGCATGAGCTTGTCTCCTCACATGGTTTATTTTCCAAGGAAGAATCCCGGCCCATGATCCTCAGACGACTGTTGACGCTTGCGGGCATCCTGTCCATGGCCACGGGCTATTATCGATTGTTCCATCCGCCCGAACTCATCGACACCCTGCAACAGGCTCCGGAACTGGTGAAACAGGCCTCGGACCTCACCCTGACCAACATGGGATTGGTTCTGGGCGGCGGCGTCATGATCCTGGTGGCTCTGACAGGCCGTCGTTGACCGTTCCGCCTTCCTTAGGATATGGCCTCAATTCCGCTTGAACAACGCCTCCGCCGCCGCCCAGGCCGCATTGCTGCCACCGGTGTTGCGGGACGATTTGTTGTTGGAATTGGAATTGGCATTGTTGCCGCTGCCGTTGTTGCGACCGGACATCCGTATGTTTTCATTCCGTGGCAGGGAGCCTTTGGATTTGAAAAAATCACAGAAATTGGCCCGATCCTTGTCCACGATCCGTTCGGCCACGGTTTCCCGGCACTCGTTGTAGCTGCCCGGATCATGAAAGCGACAGTTCAGACAGACCCGCGTCTCCTTCGTGCATCCGGAACAGACATCCGACCGACCGAATCCATTGGCCGGCAGCATGGCTCCGCAACTCCAACAGTGCGACGTTTTTCCGACCGTCATTTAAGGCATCTCCCAAAATTGACACTTCCTCCAGACGAATACGACCGTGCAGATACGCTCCTTTTGTCGTTCCGCCTCCCCTGGCAACCGATCCGGCACATGCCGGAGCGAATTTCCCACTGCGTTTACCCGATATTCGATTCTCCGATCCGTTGACACGATCCTTGCTTGTTCGGTCAAACCGTGACAAACCTTGACCTTCCTCCAACCCCCATTCAGACGGGAGCCTCGATTGATGATCAAACCCCCTTCCCTGCTGCGCGGAGCCGGTTATCTTCTGACCGGACTCGCCCTGCTCATTCAACCCGGACTGCGCCGTTTCGTGCTGATTCCGGTACTGCTTGGCACGCTGCTGTTCGCCTCCGGCACCTGGGTGGCCACCCACTACATTCTGATCTGGTCGGCCCAGATCAACGATCTGTTGCCGAGCTGGCTGCAATGGATGGAGTGGATTCTGTTGCCGCTGCTGTTGGGATCGGTCGGCGTTTTGCTGTTCACCACGCTGGGCACGCTGGCCAATCTGATCGGGGCTCCGTTCAACGCCCTGCTGGCCCAACAGGTGGAGATCCACCTCACCGGCAGTTTCAGCAGCACCGGAACCACCCCTCCCGGCCTGATGAACAATATTTTCCCCCCGATCCGCAGCGAAATTCAGAAAATCTTCTACTACCTTGCCCGCGCGATTCCGCTGTTGATTCTGTTCGTGGTGCCGGTGGTCCAGATCGCCGCTCCCTTTCTCTGGATTCTCTTCTCCAGTTGGATGAACGCCTTCCAATACGCCGACGTTCCCATGAGCAATCACGATCTCTACGACAAGGAGATTCTGGCCCATCTGCGAGAAAAACGGATGCTCTCCCTGGGATTCGGCGCGGCCTCCCTGCTGATGACCTTGATCCCGGTGGTCAATTTTCTCGCCATGCCCGCTGCCGTGGCCGGAGCCACCGCCATGTGGGTGAAAGAGTGGAGACCGTGAAGATCTGGCACACTTTTCCCTAATGATGTCCCGTGAGCGGCAACGGCTCTGTCCTTTTTGACACCCGTTGCCCTTGGCTCCAACCAGGAATCACGGGAACCATCACCATGAAAACGATCGACAGCAAAAAAAATCCATCCTTCATGCACACCCTGCTGGAGTGTCCGGTGTGCGGCAATCATCCCATGCACATCTTCCGCTGCTCCAGTTGCGGCGAAGTCCGGTGCGGCAGCGATCAGTGCGTCGGCAGCAAGGGCTCCGGCTACAAACGCTGGGCGCGCAGTGGAACCCTCTGCCGCAACTGCGGCGAGGCCACCTATCGCCAGCTCGTCAGCGACTCGGAGGAGATGCGGCAGTTTCTGGACGACTACCGCCGTCCTTGGCGTCCGCGTTCCGACGCTTCCCAACCGTCACGGTATGGAGCTTCTTGAGCGGCAACATTCTCTTGGCCACGCGCCGCACATCCTCGCGGGTGACGGCGCGAATCCGCTCCGGCCAACGATCCAGATAATCCAACCCCCGATTGTAAAAACCGATGCGACACCAAGAGTCGGCCAATTTATCCAGGCCGTCAAGCTGCAAGGGAAAAGAACCGGTCAGATAACGCTGAACATCCTTCAATTCGTTCTCGTCCAGCTCCTCTTCCGCCAGCCGGGTCAACTCGCCACGAATCAACGCCAACGCCTCGTCGAGGGATTCGGTCTTGGTTTCGGTGCCCACCATGAAGGGTCCACGACCCGACAGCGGTGAAAAATACGAAAAAACCCCATACGCCAATCCGCGCTCCTCGCGGATCACCCGGGTCAGCCGGCTGGTCAGACCGCCACCGCCGAGAATCTGATTCATCACCGTCAGGGCGTAGAAATCGGGATCGTGACGATGAATGCCGATGCCACCGATCCGGACCGTGGTCTGGGGCAGATCCATCTCCACATGGGTTTCGCGGCCCGTCGCCTCTTCCGGCGCGCTGGCTTCGGCGGGCCAGTCAAAGGGACCGGGCAGGGGATCGAGTCCCGACAGATGTTTCTCCACCAGCCCCTTGAGCCGCTCCAGGCCCACATCTCCGGCCACGGCGATCACCAGACCGGCTCCACGAAACGCCCCGCCGTGATGACGCCGAATATCCGCCAGCTCGATCCGTTTGACGCTCTCCACCGTCCCGTTCACCGGTCGGGCGTAGGGGTGATCGCCGTAGATCAGCGGATGAATCGCCCGCGTGGCCTGCACCGTGGGCTCCTCTTCGCTCTTGATCAACTCCGCGAGCCGCTCCCGCACCCCGCGCTGAAAATCCTCCGGCGCGAACCGGGGGCGCAGCATGGCATCTCCGAGACGACTCCAGGCCTCGTCCAGATGTTCGCTCAAGGTGGTCATGCTCACTTCCAGGGCATCGGGTCCGGCACTGGCTCCCATCGAAATGCCGTAATAGTGCAGCCGCTCCTGAAACGCCACCGAATCCAGCTCCCCGCCGCCTTCGTTGAACATCCAGGCGGTCAAGGCGGCCACGCCGCTCCGGTCCGCCGGATCGTGCGCCCCGCCCCCACGGGTGAGGATACGAATTTCCACCATGGGGATGGCCGTATTTTCCACCAGATAGACCTGAATGCCGTTGGCGGTGACAAAATGTCGCACCTTGTCCTGTTCACCGGCCAGACCCATCGAGGCCCACACCAGACACCACAGGCCCAGGGACCAGATCAGGCCCGACCGGAAAAGACGCGAGCCGTTCATGGTTTCAGAATCCCGACGGTGAGCCGTTCCGGACGCAGATAGCGAGCCGCCACGCTCTGCAACGCGGCGGCGGTCACGGCCCGCACCCGTTTCGGATAGTCATCCAACATCATGTTCCAATCCAGATCGTTGATGCTCATGCGTCCGATGATCCAGGCGATCCGGTCGATGGAGTCCTGGGAGTAGACCTGTTCGGCGATCAGGCCATTGCGGGCCTTTTCCAGTTCGCGCTCCGCAACCGGCTCTTTGATCAGACGCGCCACCTCCTCGAACATCACCTTTTCCAGCTCCTGGAGATCGGCTCCCGGTTTCGGCATGGCCGACAGGGAAAACTGCTCCCAACTGGTGGAAAATCCGTTGTAAGAGGCGGAAACCGACACCGCCACCCCCAGATCCCGCACCAGACGCTGATTGAGACGACTGGTGCTGCCACCCCCCAGAACCGCCGCCAGCACATCCAACGCCAACGCATCCTCTTCCGCCTTGGGCATGGCGAGACTCGGCACCGCGTACCCGGCGATCCAGAAGGGCAACCGGGTGGCCGGATCCCGCACCTCCAGACGCTCGGCCTTTTCCCGTTTCGGCATGGCGGGGAGATCCGGACGGGGCACCTTGGGCTGCGGAGTCAGCGACGTGAAATATTTCCGCACCAATCCCTCCACCCGCTCCAGCTCCACATCCCCCACCACCACCAGCGTGGCGTTGTTGGGGGCGTAATAGGTCCGATACCACCCCTTGAGATCCTCCAGCTTCAGACCTTTGATCTCCTCCATGCTCCCGATGACCGGACGGCCATAGGGGTGATCCCCATAAGCCACCGCCCGATATCGCTCCAGCATGCGCTGATTGGGATCGGCGTCGGTACGCACC
>JADGBU010000172.1:0-1716 GCA_015231295.1 Magnetococcales bacterium
GTGAAGCCGGAGATGCTCTGTCCCAGATCGATTTCCAAACGGATTTTGGTGTGAAACGAAAAACGGGCCTCGGTGCGGGGACGCTCGGGCGTCCCGGTCGGGGCGGGGGGGGATGGTTCCAGGGTCATGACCGCGACTCCTGCTCGGGGGTGAGGGTAAGGGAGCCTCGACAAACATCGACGCTCCCGATTGGATGGATCAGGCGAGACATTTGGAGGCGATTTCGTGGCTGTTGCGGGAGAGTCCCGGCAACGAGACGATCTCCTCCAGAGCGACGCGCATGGCCTCGCGCCGGTTGGGTTCGAACTGTCGCCAACGGCTGACGGCACCGATCAGTCGCGCCGCCACCTGGGGATTGTGGGGGTCGAGATCGCGGATCATCTCCGCCAGAAAACGGTATCCGGAACCCGACGGCTCGTGAAAACGAACCAGATTGCCGTGACAGAAGGTGCCGATCACCGCCCGGATCCGGTTGGGATTGCGGGGGTCGTAGGCGGGATGAGACATGAGTTGTCGCACCCGTTCCAGGGCGTGATCCAGGGGAATCATCACCTGGAGAGAGAACCATTTGTCCATGGCCAGGGGATTGTGACGCCAGCGATGTTCCATTTCCGCTAGCAGAGGATCCGCCTCGGGGCGTCCATTATGGACCAGCGGCACCAGACCTCCCATGAGATCGGTCATGTTGTTGGCCTGTCGGACCTGTTCGGCGGCCATGCGGGCGGCCAGATCGTTGTCCGGAAGGGCCATCAGCAGCCCGACCATGAAATTTTTGAGAGAACGTTTGGCCATGCTCTCCCGATCGAGGGTGTAGGGGCCCGGGGTCTGGTGCTCGGCGTGGATCCGCAGCAGGGATTCCCGACAGGTGATCGCCAGTTGACGCCGAACCGCCTCCCGCGCCCGGAACAGGGCGGTCGGATCGGCGTTTTCCATGGCTTCCACCAGCATGCCCACGCCCGGCAGGGAGATGGCCAGGCTCTTCATGGCGGGATCCAGTTCGGGGCTTTCCAGGGTGGCGGCGAAGGCGGCCACGAACGGTTCCGGCACCACGATGGGCTGATCCGCTGGCGTGTTCGCGGCGGTCAGCAGGACGCGGGTGGCCAACTGCTGACCCGCATCCCAACGATTGAAGGGATCGTTCTCCGCACCCCAAAGAAAGGCCAGATCCGCTTCGGTATGGGGCGCGATCAGCTTGACCGGCGCGGAAAATCCCCGCAACAAAGAGGGGATCGGCGGCTGTTTGATCCCGGTGAAGCGGAAGGTTTCGACCGTTCGGGTCAACTCCAGCACCCGTTCCAGGGGGGCGTGATCGGGATTTTCGCCGGGAAGGATCAGGGGCAGCGGGGCGCGGGTGACGGGATCGAGCAGAGCCATGGCCAGCGGAATGGTCAAGGGGGCTCCGGGTTCGGTTTGTCCATGGGCCTGGCACTGTTGTTCGATGGTGAGTTCATAACAGGCCGCTTCCGGCTGAAAATGGGAGCGGACGGTCACGCGGGGGGTGCCCGCCTGTCGATACCAACGCTGGAATTGGCTCAGATCCCGTCCGGAGGCGGTTTCCATGCACTGCACGAAGGCCTCCACCGTGACCGCCTGACCATCGTGACGCTGAAAATAGAGATCCATGCCGTCGCGGAACCGTTCCCGGCCAATCAGGGTGAGGATCATGCGCACCACCTCGGCCCCTTTGTTGTAGACCGTGGTGGTGTAGAAGTTGTT
>JADGBU010000172.1:2016-6843 GCA_015231295.1 Magnetococcales bacterium
CGAGGACATACTGGGCGTTGAAGATGTTGAGTCCTTTGTTCTCCATGGCCCCGGAGTTGAAGTCGTTGACCGCGACGATCATGTAGAGATTCAGGTCGTATTCGCGTCCGAACCGCTCTTCGTCCCAGGCCATCGATTTTTGCAACGCTTCCAGGGCGTGTTGGCATCGGGAGGCGTTTTCCGGTTCCACCCAGATTTGCAAGGCCACCTCCCGGCCCGAACGGGTGGTGAAGCGACCGGCGTGACAGGCCAGATCTCCGGCCACCAGGGCGAACAGATAGGCCGGTTTGGGATGGGGATCTTCCCAGAGGGCGAAGTGACGGTTTTCTCCGCACATACCGCTCTGGAGGCGGTTGCCGTTGGAAAGCAGAATCGGCAGGCTCCGGCGATCGGCTTCGAGGCGTACCGTGAAACGGGCCATCACGTCGGGGCGATCGGGATAGAAGGTGATCTTGCGGAATCCTTCCGCTTCGCACTGGGTGCAGAACAGGCCCCGGGAGCGGTAAAGTCCTTCCAGGGAGAGATTTTTCTCCGGATGGATGCGGGTTTCGGTCTCCAGCACGAAGGCGTCGGGCACCTGGGGCAGGATCAGGTGTTCGGCGTCGAGTTGATAGCGATCCGGGGTCAGGGGGGTGCCGTCGAGACGGATGGAGAGCAGTTCCAACTCCCGGCCATCGAGGCGCAGGGCGGAATCGTCGCTTACGGCCTCGGGATTGCGGCGCAGGGCGATCCGGGCGCGGACCAGGGTTTCGTGATCGTGCAGGTCGAACTCCAGATGGACCGTCTCCACCAGATGAACCGGAGGGGTATAATCGGCCAGACGGGTGATCTGTTTTGGTTTGTCGCTCATGGGTGCGTGGCTTTCGAGTGCAGAGGGAAAACGGATTGGCGAGTCGCGGGTGGGACTCTTTCGGGCGTGTAGTGTAGCGCGTGACGCGCCGTTGCGCCACGGTTGACTCTGCTGGTGATGGTTTATTATCGTAACAAAGCGCGCTTGATGCAAATAGGAATGATTTATACTGCTTTTTCTATCACTAATGATGCAAAGCGCAACAAAACAATCGACAGTGGATGGGGGTTTGTCCTATCATTGGCTTCGTTTATGTCAGAGCGAGTGATTTTTTGGGCTCGGGGTCGTCTTCTGTGGCCGGCAGGTCATGAAACACGTTTTGAGAGAAACGAACGATCGCTCATAGGGTCGAGACATCTTACAAAATGGGAGTGCGGTGAAATGCGATTGAATGATTGGAGTATCAAGGTCAAAATTCTGGGCGGTGCATTGATGCTGGTGGCCATTACGGTCGTTTTTGGTGTTTTGTCAAATATTTATATTGGAAAGGTGTCGGGTGCCCTGTTTGGCATCACGGACAACAATGCCAAGGCGGTGGAGTACGCGACCGGCGTGGAACGTATGGCTCTGGCCACCATCATGGAAGAGAAGAACTATCTGCTTTTTGAACAAGATGAGATTCACCAAAAAGCCGAAAAAAATGTCAAGGAGCTGAATCAGTTTCTGGACAAGGTGGATGAACTGGCGACCAAATATCACAATTCCAGCCTGCTGGAGCAGTCGAAGGTGGCCAGGAATGGCACGGCCATCTATGCGGACAAGTATCGCGCGGGGGTGAAAGCCCTGAAGGCGAACAAAGCCTCCGTGGCGCAAATGGTCGAAAAGGGCAAGATCGTCGAGGATGCGGCCTCCAAATTCCTCAAGATGCAGGTCGATGCCTATACCGCCGCCATGAAAGGCAAAGCCGATGCGGCCACCCTGGACGCCTATGTGCAACGCTACATCGTGACCACCGATATCTATGTGCACGCGCTGGAAATCATGCGGGCGGAAAAGGAAGAGGTGAACTACAAAACCCGTGTGGCCTGGAAACAGATGAATCAACTGCTGCCCGAGTTGATGACTCTGTATGACACCTTGCAGAAGATCACCCGCGAACCCGACCAACTGAAATTGATCGAAGAGGCCCGCAAGGCCACCAATGAGTACACCGAAGCGGCGAAGCTCTGGATCAAGAACGATGATGATCTGAAAGCGATTCTGTCCGAGATGGCCCGTCTGGGCGCGGATGTGATCAAACAGGCGCAAACGGCGGAAGATGCCGGTTATCAGCAACTGAGCGTGGCGCGCAGCGAGGCGGAAAAGGTGACGGCGGAAGCCAATACCATCATCATCGGCACGATCGCGGGGGCGGTGGTGCTCGGGGTGCTGATCGCGCTGTTTTTGGCCAATCTGATCACCAAACCCATCGTGCAGGGGGTTGCCTTCGCCCAGACCCTGGCCCGGGGCGATCTGACGACCCGTTTGAATATCGACCAGAAAGATGAGATCGGTGTTTTGGCCAGGTCTCTCAACGAGATGGTGGACAAGCTCAAGAGCGTGTTGACCGAAGTGCGCAATACCGCCAACAGCGTTTCGAACGGCAGCGAGGAGCTTTCCTCGACCGCTCAGCAGATCTCCCAGGGCGCGACCGAACAGGCCGCCTCGGTGGAAGAGACCTCCTCGGCCATGGAAGAGATGTCGTCGAATATCGTGCAGAATACCGATAACGCCAATACCACCAAAAACATCGCCCAGATCGCCGCCAAGGATGCTTCGGAAGGCGGGGTCGCGGTGGGTGAGGCGGTGCAGGCCATGAAGGAAATTGCCTCCAAGATCGGCATCATCGAAGAGATTGCCCGTCAGACCAATCTGCTGGCCCTGAATGCCGCCATCGAGGCGGCGCGGGCCGGAGAACACGGCAAGGGCTTCGCCGTGGTGGCCGCCGAAGTGCGCAAACTGGCGGAACGGAGCCAGTCCGCCGCCGGAGAGATCAGTCATCTTTCCGCCACCAGCGTGGATGTGGCCGAGCGGGCCGGAGGCATCATCAACAAGTTGGTGCCCGATATCCAGAAGACCGCCGAGCTGATCCAGGAGATCGCCGCCGCCAGCCAGGAGCAGACCCAGGGGGCCAATCAGATCAATCAGGCGATTCAGCAACTGGATCAGGTGATCCAAAGCAACGCCGGATTGTCCGAGGAGATGGCCGCCACCGCCGAAGAGTTGAATGCTCAGGCCGATTTGTTGAAAGAGTCGGTTTCGTTCTTCAACATCGGCGAGATGGCCGCTTCCGCCCCCCGACGCGGCAAGGCCGTCTCGAAACCGGTCGGCGGTGGAGCGGCCAAGCCGAGGATCGCGCAGGCCCGGAAACCGGCCCCGAAAGCGCTGCCCGCCCCCGCGAAGTCCAGTGGCATGAATCTGGATATGGGATCCGGCAACTCGGATGACGATTTCGAAACCTTCTGAGCGATTCAAACCGCTCCCGTTGTCTTGATGGCTGGCCTCCAGGGGTCGTTGACCCCTGGAGGCCCCCCAGGTAAAGCCATTTCTCTTCCCACGATATAGGTCATTCCTCGCGATTCGATGTGCGGTACGGGCGCAACCCGCCCTCATCTCGGGAGATTTGCCCGGAAGGATGTCGAAAGGCCTTGTTGCCCGCCGTTCTGTTGGCTAATCTGATGGATTCAATCGTGCCATTCGTCATGCCCCTGATGGAGACCGCTTCGATGTCACCGCAAACGCTGTTTCACAAGATCTGGAATGCTCACGTCATCCGTTCCGAGTCGGACGGTACCTCGCTTTTGTATGTGGATCGGCATCTGGTCCACGAAGTGACCAGTCCTCAGGCGTTCGAGGGCTTGCGTCTGGCCGGACGCGCCGTGTTTCGTCCCGGTCAGACCTTCGCGGTTCCGGATCACAACGTGCCCACCCGGGATCTGGAACTGGGCATCCGGGATCCGATTTCGCGGTTGCAGGTGGAAACGCTCCACGCCAACTGCGCCGAGTTCGGCGTGCAGGAGTTCGGTCTGGGGGATCCCCGCCAGGGCGTGGTCCATGTGATGGCCCCGGAACAGGGCATCACGCTGCCCGGCTGCATCGTGGTGTGCGGCGACTCCCATACCGCCACCCATGGGGCGTTCGGCGCCCTGGCCTTCGGCATCGGCACCTCCGAGGTGGAACACGTGCTGGCCACCCAGACCCTGCCGCAAAAAGAGCCCAAAACCATGCGCATCTCGGTGGAGGGGGCGTTGTCCGCCGGAGTCACGGCCAAGGATGTGATTTTGCATATCATCGGTGCCATCGGCACGGCGGGCGGAACCGGTTTCGTGATCGAGTTCGCCGGATCGGCGATTCGCGCGCTCTCCATGGAAGGGCGCATGACGGTCTGCAACATGGCGATCGAAGGCGGCGCGCGGGCCGGCATGGTGGCGGTGGATGAGAAGACGCTGGCCTATCTGCGGGATCGTCCGCTGGCCCCCTCCGGAGAGAACTGGGAACGGGCCGTGACCGCCTGGCGGACGCTGCACTCCGATGAAGGGGCGCGCTTCGACCGGGAATTGACCTTCGACGCCGCTTCAATCGCGCCTCAGGTGACGTGGGGCACCTCGCCGGAGATGACCCTGCCCGTGACCGGACAGGTGCCGGATCCCGCCGCCGAATCGACCCCGGTGCGGCGCGCTTCGGTGGAAAAGGCGTTGGCCTATATGGGGTTGCAGTCGGGCACCCCCTTGAGCGAAATTCCGGTGGACAAGGTGTTCATCGGCTCTTGCACCAATGGACGCATCGAAGATCTGCGGGCGGCGGCGGCCATGGTCCGGGGACGGCACAAGGCGGATTCGGTCAAACTGGCCCTGGTGGTGCCGGGAACCGGATTGGTACGGCGTCAGGCCGAAGAGGAGGGGCTCGACCGGCTCTTTCTGGCGGCGGGTTTCGAGTGGCGTTCTCCGGGCTGCTCCATGTGTCTGGCCATGAACGACGACGTGTTGCAACCCGGTGAA
>JADGBU010000173.1:0-3411 GCA_015231295.1 Magnetococcales bacterium
GCGGGCCGCCCAATCGGCCTCGCGTTGAATCTGTTTGGCCGCGCAACCGGGATAATAGGCAAACTCCAAACTCATGACAATCTCCTCATTGGACGGGTGTGACGGCTGGTGATCATTCGGGCACGGCTTCCTTGGCCTTGGTTTCCACGTCTACGGGGTTGCGCTCCAGGGATTCGTACATGCGACGCAGCTCCTCGACTCCGGTCACGCTGTGGGGGAACGGAGAGGGAATTTTGCCCTTCTTGGCCAGATGGATCGCCATGCCGGTTTCCATCAGCGACCCGACGATACCCAGGGTACGCATCATCAGGGTGAACTCGTTGAGTTGACCACTTTGATTGATATCCACATGGAAGGCGAGGGCATGTTTGGCTCCGGCGGAGTCGTTGAAGCCCTTGTTGAGTCCACGGGTGCGCAATTTGACGATCGCCTCCATGGGGGCCACTTCTTTGGGGCAGACATCCACGCAGAAGGTGCAGCGGGTACAGCTCCAGATACCGTTGGGGCTCGCCAGATCCTTGAGCCGTTCGGTCTTGAGTCCCTCGCGGGGATCCGAGACGAACCGGAAGGCTTTGGCCAGGGCCGCCGGACCTATGAATTTCGGATTGACTTCGGCCATGGTGCATTCGGAGTAGCAGCAGCCGCACATGATGCACTGGGTGACATGATTGACCTGATCATAGGCGGTGCTGGTCACTTTTCCGGCCCGTTCCGGCCCATCCTGGAGATAGGGCTTGATGCCGTGAACGCGGGAGAAGAATGGCCGGATGTCGATGGCCAGATCCTTGAGCACCGGTTGATTCTTTTGTGGCGAGATTTCGACCACGCCATTCTTGGCCACCGCGCCGACATGGGTCTTGCAGGCCAGCCGGGTGCGACCGCCGATGTTGATGGCGCAGGAGCCGCAGATGGCCGAGCGGCAGGATTGACGGAAGGTCAAGGTGCCATCCTGTCCGCCCTTGATGGTTTCCAGCAGGGTGAGGATGGTGGTATTGGGTTCCGCCTCGACCTGATACTCCTGCCAGTGGGATTGCACCGTGCCCACCTGGCCCGGCATGTTGCGTTGAATGCGAAAGGTATAGGTTTGTGAAGTCATGATGGTCTCCCTTGGATGCCCGAGGATGGCATGAAATTAATAGGTTCGCTCCTTGGGGGCGTATTCGGGATTGCCCACCGTTCGCACCGCTTCCTGATCGAGCCGGACGGACTGGGAGGCTTCATCCCAGATGGCGAGGGTATGTTTCCGCCATTGCACATCGTCGCGGCTCGGGAAATCGATGCGGAAGTGAGCACCACGGGACTCCTCGCGGGCCAGGGCACCCTTGACGATACTCTCGCCGAGGTCGAGCAGATTGCGCAACTCCACGGCGCGCAGCAGATCGACGTTGAACACTTCGGATTTGTCGTCGAGATGGATCCGTTCGTAATCCAGACGCCAACCGGGGAATTTTTCCACCAGAGTGGTCATGCCGACCGGTTCCCGGTAGACGCCGCAGTAGGTATTCATCGCTTCGGCCATCTGGTGATGGAGCATGGATGGACGCAAACCGCGATTGGGGCGGCTCTTGAGTTCCCGGATGCGCTCCACCTCTTCGGCGACGGCGTTGGCGGGGAAGTCGTGCAACTGGGCTCCCCGGACATATTGGCAGGCGTGTTCGCCGGTGATCTTGCCGAAGACGATGGTATCGAGCAGCGAGTTGCCGCCGAGACGGTTGGCTCCGTGCACCGAAACGCAGGCCGCCTCACCGGCGGCGAACAGACCCGGCACCGGAGCCGCGCCGAACTTGTCGGTACGGATGCCGCCCATGGAGTAGTGCACCGTGGGACGCACCGGAATGGGCGCGTCGATGGGATCCACCCCTTCCAGGTCCAGGGCCAGATGGCGGATCTGCGGCAATTTTTCGATGATCTTGTCCCGGCCCAGATGGCGCAGATCGAGGAAGATCGCCCCATCCTTGCCGCGACCTTCGAGAATTTCGGTCTGTTCGGCGCGGGAAACCACGTCGCGGGAGGCCAGTTCCCACTTTTTCGGCGCGTAGCGACCCATGAACCGCTCGCCTTCGGCATTGATCAGATAACCACCCTCGCCGCGTGCCCCTTCGGTGATCAGGATGCCCGAGGTTCTCAATCCGGTGGGGTGGAACTGCACGAACTCCATGTCGGCCAGGGGCGCGCCGGCCCGCATGGCGTAGGCCATGCCGTCACCGGTATTGGTGGTGGCGTTGGTCGAGGAGAGAAACACCCGTCCATAACCGCCGGTGGCCAGCAGAATCCCCTTGCCCCGCAGACCGAACACCTCGCCGGTCTTGATGTCGTAGACCACCAGTCCGGCCACATGACCGTCGGAGGCGAGCACGAGACGGAACACATGGCACTCTTCGTAGACATGAATGCCCGAATGGACCAGCCGTTCCCACAGGGTGTGGAGCAGCACCTGACCGGTCCGGTCGGCGGCATAGCAGGTCCGGTCGAAGCTGGCACCGCCGAAGGGACGCTGCGCGATCACCCCGTCGTCGTTGCGGGAGAACGGCGTGCCCATGCGGTCCATTTCGTGGATGATGCCCGGAGCCTCCCGACACATCAGATCGATGGCGTCTTCGTCTCCGATGAAGTCCGAACCCTTGACCGTGTCATAGGCGTGGACTTCCCACTTATCGTCCGGGTTGATGGCGGCGTTGATGCCGCCCTGGGCCGCGCAGGAGTGGCTGCGCAACGGATGAACCTTGCTCACCACCGCGACATCGAGTCCGGCCTTGGCCCCTTCCAAGGCGGCGCGCATCCCGGAGAGCCCAGCACCGACGATAATCAGATCGTGGCTTTTCATGAATTTTCTTCTCCACTTGTTGGTGAAAATCAAATACTTAAATCATCAATCGGCCGGAACGGCGATCGTGCGCGTAGAACAGATGATGCTAGGCGTTCTGACCACCCGCCTTGGCGATATTCTGTTCGAAGGTGTCTCCGAGGGTGGGGCGGAATTGCTGATAATAGAGTCCCAGGGCCGGATGATCCATATTCTGGGCTTGATTCATGGCGGCCATCAGGTCGCCGGGATCGTGATCTTCGGGGAGATCCCGCACCTGCATGCCAAGATTGACATAGGTTTTGCTGGTCTTGTCGAAGGTGACGCAGGGGCTCAGAATGTGCAGATAGGAGAAACCCCGATGGGCGACGGCCTGGGTGATCATCTCCCGCAGGTGATCCGGACGGCCCGCATAGGCCTGTCCCACCCAACTGGCACCATAGGAGAGCAGCATCATCAGGGGATTGAGAGGGCGTTCCGGATTATCGAACGGGGTGGTGGTGGTACGCAGACCCACCGCCGACAGAGGAGATGTCTGCCCTTTGGTCAATCCGTAGATGCCGTTGTCGAACAGCAGATAGGTGATGTCCACATTGCGCTTGGCCGCG
>JADGBU010000173.1:3755-5743 GCA_015231295.1 Magnetococcales bacterium
ACCGGCATGGCGGGAATGGACATGACAAGATCTCCAGACACGGAATGTTCTTAAGAGGCGACCGTCGATGCAGCGACACCAGACAGACGCCGGATCTCTCCGAGAATCAACTCCACGGGCATGGGGGAGCTGGGAACCCGGCTCAGACGGGTGACAGGTCTGGCGAGCACGCCCTGCACCAGTTGGGCGAACTGCCCTTCGTAATTGACCTCCGGCACCAGCACCGCATCGCAGTCGTCCATGAAGGCCGAGATCGCCTGGGCCGGGAAGGGCGACAGCATCACCACTTTCATCGCGGCGCAGGAGATGCCTTCGGCCTGAGCCATGAACATCGCCTCCAGACACTCGCCGAAGGTGGAGCCCCAGGCCAGCACGCCGACCTTGACCCGTCCGCCGTCGCCGAACCGTTTGGTGACGGCGAAATCCGGATGTTCCAGGGCGGCCTGCAGCTTGTCGTGACGCTTGCGGCTCATGGCCGTATGCATCTCCGCGCTGTCGTTGGGACGACCCAGTTCGTTATGTTCCAGGCCCGTGATCACATGCATGCAGTTGGCATCGCCGGGAATGGCGCGCGGACTGATGCCATCCGGGGTCAGGGCGTAACGTTGATAGACCTCTCCCGGATCCAGCCGACGCAGCGGCTTGTTGGCGTCGAGCACGAAGGGCGGTCCGGAAGCCCCCAGGGTGACGGTTTCGTAGCGGTTGGAAAGATAGAGATCCAACAGCACGATCACCGGGGTCTGATACCGTTCCGCCATTTCGAAGGCCTTGCCCGCGCAGCGGTAACACCCTTCCACATTGGTCGGGGCGATGACGATCCGCTGAGAGTCGCCGGGGCTGCCGTAAAGGGCGGCATTCAGGTCCGACTGTTCGGTTTTGGTCGGCATGCCGGTGGAAGGACCGCCGCGCTGCGAGACGAAAACCACACAGGGGGTTTCGGTGATGGTGGCCAGTCCGAGCATTTCGGCCATCAGGGCCAGACCGGGACCGGAGGTGGCGGTGGCGGTGCGGGATCCGGCGTAACCGGCTCCGATGGTTGCGGCAATGGCCGAAATTTCATCTTCGGTCTGCAGCAGACGACGGCCCCGCTTGGGCATCTCGCTGGCCAGCCGCTCCATGATCGTGGTGGCCGGGGTGATCGGATAACCGAAAAAGGTGTCGATCTCCGCGTCGAGACAGCCCTGAACCACGGCGGCGTTGCCGCTCAACATGATCACCTTGCCCGCCGAGGCCGGTTTTTCGAAGGGGCCGAACGCCACGTCATCGAGCTTGAAGGTGCCGGCTCCGGCATCGAATCCGGACTGGAACCCCGCCTGATTGCGGGCGACCACCGCCGGACCCTGCTTGGCGAACTTCTTTTCGATGATGCGCTGAAAACTGGTCGGAGCCAGTCCGAGCAGTCCGGCGATGAAGCCGAGCACCACCAGATTCCGGGAGCGCGCGCCGCCGGTGGCCTTCTGGGCCAGTTCCCGGAGCGGAAAACCGTAAGGAATCTGGCCGGGCAGCACATGACCGCTCATGTGTTCCCCTTCGGCGCAGGGGGAGATGGGTTGCGACTCGAAGATCACCGCGCCGTTGTCCCGCACCTCACCCGCATGGGGAATGGCGTGGCTGTCGTCGAGGGAGACCAGCACGTCGGATTGACGCTTGAGCGAATAGGATTGTTCGGTGGTGATGCGAACCCGCGAGATGCACTTGCCGAAGCCGCGAATCTCCGGGGGGTAGACATCGAAGCAGATCACCCGATAGCCCGCAGCCGCCACGGCATTCCGTAGAATGTCTCCGGCGGCGATGGTTCCGTCTCCGGCAGAGCCGCAGATGGCGATTTGGATGTCGGTGGCTTTCATGACCGTTCTCCCGTCGGGGGAGTTGATGGGCGCGTCCATGGATGCAGACTCACGCGTAGGCCCAGAAGGGCGAGTCGATGTGGCCCTGGGCGTCCCGGACGAGCGTCTCTTCCTGGGTGGTTGCAAAGTGTTCATGGCCCC
>JADGBU010000173.1:5852-6745 GCA_015231295.1 Magnetococcales bacterium
ATGGGGATCGCTGGTGCGCAGACCGGTGTTGACCAGCAGGCCCCGTTCGATATCGGTCCCGGAACCCACCATGAACTCCACCAGCGGGGTCAGTCCGTAGAAGGGCATCACCACGTCGCCGTAGAGATCTCCGCCCTGGCGCATGACCACCCGACGGGATGGCAATCCCGATGCGCCCGGCTCGATGGCGGTCACGCCGCCCATGGCGTCGCCGTCGATCACCTCGATGCCCATGCGGGTGAGGGTTTCCAGCGCGTCGGCGCGCTCTTCGGCGGTGAGCTTGTGGGGCCAGAAGGTCGATTCGTGAGTGACCAGAACCACCCGGCACTCCACCGACAACAGGGTGCGGGCGAGATCCAGGCCGATCATGTCGCCGCCGAGCATCACCACGGTGCCTTTTTCGGGCAGGGCCTTGCGGGTGGCCAGGGCCGCTTCGTAGGTGCCGAAGTGGTGAAACAGATGACGACACTCCGCCAACTCTTCGGGCAGATGGCTCCGACCTCCGGTGGCCACCAGCAGGGTGTCATAGGCGATGGCCTCGTTGTGGGCCAGTTTCACCACCTTTTTTCGGGTATCCACCGACACCACCCGACAGTCCCGCAACACCTGAATGCGGCGGCTGCTGTAGAACTCCGGAGGATTGGCCAGAAACGCATGCCAGCTCTGATGGGTCTTGAAGAGCTGAGGCAGCAGATACCGGTTGTAGAACAGCAGGCGACTGTTGGTGATGATCGTCACCCGGCCTTCGGGATCCCGTTCACGAAGCAGTTCTGCGGCCTGATTGCCGGCCACACCGTTGCCGATGATCACGTAGCGGTGCGGGGCCGATGCGGAAGAGACGGAAGCGTTCATGGCATCATCCATCCACGGTGACGAAATGGTTGCGGGTTATG
>JADGBU010000174.1 GCA_015231295.1 Magnetococcales bacterium
AGGAGGATGGGTCCATCACATCAAGGGCTTCGCCCTTGGATCCCACCAGGGGCCATTGGCCCCTGGACCCCGTTGGAAAAAAATGCAGCCAGAGATAGAAGATGTTTGATTGAAATAAATAGAAAATCAAACCATTGGAGATGAATCCACCAGCCCCTCTCTTTTTTTTAAATAGTTGTCTTGCTAGGGTGTCTTACTTTTGATAGTATCTCCAAATATGTTTCACGTGAAACCTCTCACCATAAAATACCATGCTCGGCATCCATCATTTTGACATCATCGTTGTTGGCGGCGGTCACGCCGGTTGCGAAGCCGCTCATGCTGCGGCCCGCATGGGCGCACATACCCTCCTCCTGACTCAAAACCTCGATACCCTTGGACAAATGTCCTGCAATCCAGCCATTGGCGGATTAGGAAAAGGACAACTGGTCCGAGAGATCGATGCCCTGGGCGGACTCATGGGTCTATTGGCCGATCGTGCTGGCATCCATTTTCGCATTCTGAACCGTAGCAAAGGCCCTGCTGTCCATGGTCCGCGTGCGCAAATGGACAAACAGGATTATCGACGAGAAACCCGCTCCGCTCTGGATAGCTGTCCAAATCTGACCCTGCGCCAAGGTGAGGCACTACGCCTCATCGTGGAGGGCGGCAAGGTATGTGGCGTCTTGACCGATTGGGGGTATGCCTGTCATGCCTCGGCTGTCATCCTGACCACAGGAACTTTTCTGCGTGGTTTGGCGCATATCGGTGAACGGACCTTCCCGGCTGGCCGTTTGTGTGATCCCCCGAGTATGACTCTGAGCGATTCGCTTCGGGATTTGGGGCTGGAAATGTCTCGCCTGAAAACGGGGACTCCACCCAGACTGGATGGTCGCTCCATTGACTGGTCACGCCTGGAACCGCAACCCGGAGAGGATCCACCGGTTCCGTTCTCATTCATGACCAAAACCATTGATCGTCCCAAAATTGTGTGCCATATCGCTTTTACCAATGAAAAGACCCATCACCATATTCTGAGCAATCTGGACCGAGCCCCTCTTTACTCAGGCCAAATCAAAGGGATTGGACCGCGTTATTGTCCATCCATCGAAGACAAGGTGGTACGTTTCAAAGAGCGGGATCGTCATCAAATTTTCCTGGAACCCGAAGGATGGCGCACGGATGAAATTTATCCCAATGGAATATCGACCAGTTTACCGATTGATGTTCAACTGGAAATGATTCATTCCATGGAAGGGCTTGAGAATGCCATCATCATTCGCCCAGGGTATGCGATTGAATATGACATGGTGGATCCAACTCAGTTGCGGGATAGCTTGGCGGTCAAAGGTATTCCAGGGCTGTACCTGGCGGGACAGATCAATGGGACAACAGGATATGAAGAAGCTGCAGGTCAAGGATTGATTGCTGGAATTCAAGCGTTTCGATATCATCGCAATCTTCCACCGGTACATTTTGATCGCTCGGAAAGCTACCTGGGCGTGATGATTGACGATCTCGTCACCAAAGGGGTCGATGAACCCTATCGCATGTTCACCTCCCGCGCCGAGTTCAGGTTGCTGTTGCGCTCTGACAATGCCGATCGTCGCTTGACCCCTCTCGGTCATTCCATTGGATTGGTGGATCCGCAACGATGGAGTCACTTTCAAAAAAAACAGGATACGCTCCACAAAACACGGGAGTTGCTACGCGCTACCAGAATCCACGCTGCTGAAACAGGATTGACAAATGGTCGTGATCGAAAAAGTGCCTGGGATTGGCTGCGCGGAGAAGAGATGAAAGCCGAGGAGATCTTCAAACGCGTTGATTTACTAAATCAATCAGATGAAATCCGTGACGCCTTGAGCACAGAGGCCACTTATGAAGGCTATCTGACCAGACAGCAGGAAGATGTTGAGCGTTTTCGTAAAGCGGAATCGGTTATCCTGCCCGAAAATTTTGATTGGATGGCCGTGCCAGGCTTATCAACAGAATTGAGACAAAAATGGATGAAGATCAAACCACGCACCCTTGGTCAAGCTTATCGTGTTCCTGGTGCCACACCGGCCTCCATATCGGTGCTGATGATTCACCTGAAAATGTATCCAATCGCCATATCACAGGATCACTCATGATAGCGACGATGAACGTTCATGATATTGATCAAGAGCTGTAATCCTTTCAAAACGAAGAGAACGACCATCAATCATCTAATGAAGTTGTATAGGAAACAGATTTCCATTATTCCCAATCCAGAATGAACCGTTTAAAAGACCATAGATCCATTGTCAGTCAATAACAAATCCCATACCAAACCGGGTTCAATTCTTCAATTCCATTACAAACAAACCAGAATCATGCCTTTAGAATGTTCATTTGATTTCCACCTTTTCCAGGGATGATGAAATATGAATCACAATTGGAACGACTGCTTTTATCAAATGGAGCGAATTACGAGCTCTACGCTGAATGAGACGATACGAAACCAATTGCATCATTATGTTGCTCAACTATTGAGTTGGAATCAAACCTATAACCTCATTGGGCCAGCAGCCGTTGATAATTTACTCACAAGGCATATTCTGAATGCGCTGCCCCTACTCCCATTGCTGCCGGAATGCGCCAAAATTGCGGATATGGGATCAGGAGCCGGACTCCCTGGAGTGATCTTGGCAATACTATCACAACCGGATCGTCAATTTCATTTATATGAAGCCAATCAAAAGAAAACCCGATTTCTTACCTTCATTGTGACCGAACTGAATCTGGAAAATCG
The DNA here is from genome assembly GCA_015231295.1 of Magnetococcales bacterium. Lineage (GTDB taxonomy): Bacteria > Pseudomonadota > Magnetococcia > Magnetococcales > Magnetaquicoccaceae > Magnetaquiglobus. The sequence continues at coordinate 2,756 of JADGBU010000174.1, forward strand.
AATTACCATCCACAAAAAACGCATTGAAGAGCCTCATCCGGATTCACGGAGCTACGATGTCACCATCAGTCGTGCCCTGGCCGATATGGAAACCATTGCCAAGCTATCCCGTTTTCTCCTCAAACCGAACGGAATATGCCTTGCACTGAAAGGACGAAATGTTCATGAAGAACTTCTCGCTCTGCAAAAATCAAAACAGCAGCAGTATTTTTCCTCACCGATGATCCACAGCGATCCCGATAACCCGGAAGGTGTGATCATTCAGATGCAGATGGTTTCACGTGAAACAGGCAGACACCCATGAACCGGATTATCGCCATCGTCAACCGTAAGGGAGGGGTGGGTAAAACCACCACAGCAGTCAATCTGGCCGCTACCGCCGCTGCAGCGGGTAAAAAAACACTGCTGGTGGATTTTGATCCACAAGGCAATGCCACGACCGCTTTCGGCATTTCAAAGGGCAATGGTTTACCCAGTGTCTATGATGTCATGACCGGTCTCGGGACGGTCCGCGATGCGACTCGTCAAATTATTGGAGCCAATCAACTGGGCGTTATTCCTTCCACGGCAGATCTGAGCGGAGCGGAAATTGAACTGGTCAATACCAGAAATCGGGAATTCCGCTTACGCGAAAAGCTGAAACAAATCGAACAGGAATATGACTGGATTTTCATAGATTGCCCCCCCTCTCTGGGATTACTGACGGTCAACGCTTTGGCCGCCGCTCATGGCGCGCTCATTCCTTTGCAGTGCGAATACTACGCCATGGAAGGATTGAGTCAAGTCTTGAAAACCATCGAAATCATTAAAAAAAATATCAACAAATCGCTCGAAGTGGAAGGTATTCTTCTGACCATGCATGAATACTATAATCCGCGCAATCTGGAAATCGAGCGAGAAATACGCAGCCATCTGGGTACATTGACTTATCAAGTCATGATTCCACGCGATCCCATTCTGAATACGGCACCAGGATTTGGAAGACCAGGTGTCTGGTATCATCCATGGTCTCCTGGCGCACTGGCCTATCAGAACTTAACATTGGAAATGCTTCATAAGGAGTTGAAATCATGAAAACGACTCAATCGGTCATGGGTCAAGGATTGGCCGCTTTGCTTGGCGATGCCGCTTTCACCGTTCCCATGCAAGAAAAAGTATTGCTGGTTCCCATCGCTCAAATCGCTCCGAATCCCAACCAACCGAGACAAAATTTCTCTGAAGAATCTCTGCGGGAATTGGAGCTTTCCATTCGTGAACAAGGCGTTCTATTACCCATTCTGGTACGACCCAAACGCAGCTTTGAAGAAATGTATCAACTGGTGGCCGGTGAACGTCGTTTACGAGCGGCCAAAATGGCTGGATTGCTGGAAATTCCTGCATTGCTGCGCAACTGGAATGACCGACAGGCATTGGAAGCCTCCATTCTCGAAAATGTGCAACGGGAAGATCTCAATCCAGTGGAAATCGCCAGAGGTTGTGCCGAGTTGATCGAGAAATTCGGATACAGCCATAAAAAAGCCGCTCAGAGAATTGGCAAAAGCCGTGAAACCATTACCAATTTATTGCGCCTGCTTCGTTTGCCTGAGTCGATTTTGTCGATGATTGAGTCGGGAACACTCTCTACCGGTCACGCACGCGCCATGTTGCGTCTGGAAGGGAAACCGGAATTGATGGAACGATTGGCCTCTGAAGTCTTGTCCAAAGAGCTGTCCGTGCGACAAACGGAAACCTTGGCCCGCGCCCTGGAAACCGAAATCACGGAAGAACAACAGACTTCCACGGATGATGAACAAACGGAAGAGGGGACGCCAATCCAATCCAATCGTGGAAGAAAGAAAGATCCCATGATCATTTCAATCGAAAGCCGGTTGGCGGAAACGCTTGGCGCGCAGGTGTCGATTACACACATGCGCGGAAAAGGCAAAGTGATCGTGGAATATTCGACCCTGGATGAATTGGAATCCTTGGCCGATCGTCTTCTGAAGGGTTAATGGTCAGTATGGAACGCCACTCGATCCAGTGGTGGATTCGCCATGGAGTCTCCGTGCTCAACATTCCCTTGATCGCCTTGCTGAGTTGGGAACTGGCCGATTGGACCTGGATGGGCGTGATGCGCTTTGAAAGCACTACCGAGAGCATCTCAACTCAATCGCCACAGGAAACCCAATTTGCTGACCATGAGGGCAGGGGAGAAAGACAACCAGGCTGGAACGAATGGTTCGGAACTTCTGACAACCCTGGAAAAAAAGTCGAAAAAAAGACAGTAACCAATGCTCCAGCAACTCTACTCGATGCCAAATTGTTGGGAATCCTCTCCGCAACCCATAATTCGGTGGTGACTCGCGCCTTGATCGCTGGAAAAAATATACCAGAAAGCACCTATGGAATCGGTGACTCGGTTGGTCCGGCTGTCATTCGAGATATTGAATGGGATCGGGTGGTACTGGACAATCAAGGAAAATTGGAAACCTTACGTCTGCCACGAGGAACGGGCGAGGGGAGTCATCCATCCCAATCGGTGGATGCCCGAACCAATGTATCTGAAAAAACTCAGACATTGATTAGCCAATTGTGGAATCAGTTCGAGTCCAAACCAGAAAGCATTCTGGAAAATATTCGTATTGAACCGGTTTTTCAGAATGGTCAATTCAAAGGGGTTCGGTTGTTGCCTGGAAAGGATGCCAAATTCCTGGAACAATTCGGAGTCCAGGCCGGAGATACGGTGACATGGGTGAATGGCGTGGAGTTGACCGATCCCATGAAAGGCATGGAAATACTAAGCAAACTTGGCACTGCGGATAGCATGCAATTCAGAGTTCTGAGAGGATCCGAATCTCACGCCTTCGAATTCCACCGCCAATAAATCTCAAATCCATTGAAAAAAAAAGTCTGGGGGAGGCTTCCCCCAGACTCTTGCACGAAATCCCCCTCGATGTCTGTTTCATCCAACCTGAAGCGACAAACCATATTCACGACGGGCACTCTTCACCGTATTCTTCAACAGCATCGCAATCGTCATGGGACCGACTCCTCCGGGTGACGGCGTAATGTACGACGCACGCTCCGCAGCGGTGACAAAATCCACATCTCCGCACAAAGAACCATCCGACAATCGATTGGTGCCCACGTCTACCACCACGGCTCCCTCCTTGATCCAATCCCCCTGAATCATTCTCGGACGGCCCACCGCAGCCACCACGACATCCGCAGACCGAACCAATCCGGGAAGATCCTGGCTGCGCGAATGACATACCGTCACCGTGGCGTGAGCCGCCAGCATCAACATGGCCATCGGTTTCCCGACAATATTGGAGCGTCCAACCACAACGACGTGTTTGGATTTGAGATCAATCCCTTCGACCCGCAACAACTCCATCACGCCAAATGGCGTGCACGGTGCGAACAGAGGCTCACCAATCGACAGCATACCCACATTGTAGGGATGAAATCCATCCACGTCCTTGAACGGTGATATGGCCTCCAAAATCGCCCGTTCGGAAATGTGCGAGGGCAGGGGTAGCTGAGTCAAAATTCCATGGACACCAGGGTCCGCATTAAGACGATGAATCAAGTTTAACAAATCACGCTCTTGAATATCACCAGGGAGTTCATAATGAAAAGATGCAATCCCGGCGGCTTCACAAGCCTGACGCTTCATGCGTACATATACCTTGGAGGCGGGATCGTTCCCGACAATGACCACCGCCAGACCAGGAACCCATCCATGCTGCTCGCGCAACCATTGAACATCTTGACGCAATGTTTCTCTGATTTCGGCAGCAATCCGCTTGCCGTCAATAATATGAGCCATCCGCACGCCTCCTTCTACCTGAAATTGCCGAACCTGACGATCCCATCAGAATATCAGATGTTCACCCGCGCCGCGAACAGATTTCTCCTGCCCGCTGCAACTTCTGCCGCTCCATCCATTGGGGTCCAGGGGCCATTGGCC
>JADGBU010000175.1:0-371 GCA_015231295.1 Magnetococcales bacterium
TGGATAAAACCTAAAGATCTATTCACGATTCACATCGAAGAGACCGGAAAAAACTATTCCGCGTCGGTGCTTCGGGTGGGAGCCGAGGCGGATCCGGTGAGTCAGACCGTCAAGATTGTCGGCGCGCCGGTTGGCGAGCCTGCGGAGCTTATGCCGGGCATGAGCGGTGTGGCCACCTTCGCGCTGCCGGAAGGTTCCGCCCAACCGCAACCGGCACCGGTTTCACCTCAGAGTCAGCGAGCCAACTGATGCCGGTTCAAGGGGAAAAACTGATCCTGGGCCTCAGCGCGCTGCTGCAACTGGGCAAAAGGGCCTTCGCCGCAGAAAATGAAACCGCGTTCGGTTTTCTGGTGGTCAACGAAACCCATCTG
>JADGBU010000175.1:688-6692 GCA_015231295.1 Magnetococcales bacterium
GGAAATCAAACTGCTCGCCAAACTGGCGGACTCCTACGCCCACGCCTGGGAACTGATTCTCAAACGATCCCGCACGCGGGGTCCGGGGTGGAAATCATGGCTGACGAAAAAAGGGGATCGTTGGCGATGGGGGGCTGCGATCGGGGTCATCGTCTTGTTGTTTCTGCCGGTGCGACAATCGGTACTGGCCCCGGCCACCGTGATGGCCAAAGATCCCGCCGCGATCCGCTCTCCCATGGATGGGGTGGTCGAACGGGTTCATGTGCATCCGAATCAGGAGGTCAAACAGGGTGATCTGTTGTTTTCCCTGGATGGCGCGCTGCTGAAAAGTCGGTTGGAGGTGGAAGAACGCACCCTGGCCATGCTGACCGAAGAGTATCGACAGATTCTCAAACTGGCGGTCACGGATCCGGAGAGTCGGATACAAAAGGGCATTCTGGAAAAAACCCTGGAGAAACAACAGGCGGAAGCCCATGGCATCCGGTTGCAACTGGATCGCGTCGAGGTGTTCGCCCCCAGGGATGGCATCGCCATTTTCGACGATGTGCATGCCTGGTTGGGTAAACCGGTTCAGGTGGGAGAACGGTTGATGGAAATCGCCGATCCGCATGCGTCGGAGTTGGAGATCCGTCTGCCGGTGGCGGATGCCATGGCCATGGAACCGAATGCTCCGGTCACGCTTTATCCCAATCTGGATCCGCTCAGCTCCTGGAGCGGTCAAGTCACCCAACTGGCCTACGATGCCCGTGAGGTGGAAGGGGTTTTGGCGCACGTCATCCGGGCCCGTTTTCTGGGCGAGGAGCCCAACCCGAGGATCGGATTGCGCGGCACGGCGAAAATCCATGGGGAAAAAACCACATTGTTTTATTATCTCTTCCGGCATCCACTGGTTTTGTTGCGGCAACGGTTGGGACTGTGATCGACACTGCGGCGGATAGTGGTCGTCCCCCTCCTTTACGCGAGGAGTTGCATCTGTTTCCCGGTCCCATGTCCCAGGATGGATCGCCCACCTGGACCTTGCGTGATCCGGCGACCAATCAATTTTTCCGGCTTGGCTGGCGGGAGTTCGAAATTTTGTGTCGTTGGCGACGGGGATCGCCGACGCGCATTGCCGAACTGGTCACGTCGGAAACCATGGTGGAAACCTCCGCCGAAGATGTCCAGGAGCTGGTACGGTTTCTACTGGGTGCCAATCTGCTGCGTCCCCAGGGCGATCGGGGCTTGGCGCGCCTGAATCAGCATGTGGCCTCCACCCGGCTCTCATGGTTTCAGCATGTTTTGCATGCCTATCTGTTTTTCCGCATTCCGCTGTTCAATCCGGATCGATTGCTGAAAAAAGGATTGCCCTGGGTTCAATGGGCCTATTCGTCTCGTTTTTTTCTGGCCAGTGGGGTGGCGGGTCTGATCGGTCTGCACTTCATCACCCGACAATGGGAAATCGCCATCGCGACCTTCAGCGAGACCGATCTGATGACGGAGGCCCTGTTCATCTCGCTGGCCATGATTCTGACCAAGGCGATTCACGAACTGGGACACGCCTTCACAGCGGTCCGCCATGGCTGTCGGGTTCCGACCATCGGGGTGGCCTTTCTGATGCTGCTGCCGGTTTTGTACACCGACACCAGCGAAGCCTGGAAACTGGCCTCGCGGCAGTCGCGACTGGCGATCGCCTCGGCGGGGATCGTGGCCGAATTGTTGTTGACCGCCTGGGCTTCACTCATTTGGGGCGCCCTGCCGCCGGGCGGTGCCAAGGATGCGATTTTTTTCATCGCCACGGTCAGTTGGATCTCGACTCTGTTGTTGAACGCCAGTCCGTTTTTGCGTTTCGATGGCTATTATCTGCTCTCCGACTGGTTGAACATCGAAAATCTTCACGAACGGACCGGTCGCATCGGACGCTGGAAGCTGCGGGAATGGCTGTTGGGTCTGGCGGCTCCCTTCCCGGATGTGGCGTTGCACGATCGGCGCACGTTTCTGATCCTCTTTGCGTGGGTGACGTGGATTTATCGATTTTTCCTCTATTTGGGGATTGCACTGGCGGTTTATCATCTGTTTTTCAAGATTCTCGGCATCATTCTCATGACCGTCGAGATTGGCTGGTTTCTGATCAGGCCGATCTGGGGAGAGCTGCGCGCCTGGACGCGACCCGAAATGAATCTGCGCCTGAATCGTCGCGCGATCCTCTCCCTGACCCTGCTGGCGGGTTTGATCGCTCTGGCCTGGATTCCCTGGAAGGAGTCGGTTTCCGCGCCTGCGGTGTTGCAACGGGAGCGTCACATCACCCTGCACGCCCCGATTTCGGCTCGGGTCGCGGAGCGGTTGGTGTCCGACGGAGAGCGGGTGAGTCAGGGACAACCCTTGATGCGTCTGGTGTCCGAGGATCTGGAGAATCAACGGGAGATCAGCCGGCATCGGATCGGGCTGTTGTCCTGGAAACTGGATTTTCGCGGTGGCGCGCCCGCCCTGTTGAAACGTTCTCCCATTCTGGACAAGGAGTTGGAGGTCGAACAGACCCGATGGCGGGAGTTGAGCCGTCAGCAGGAACAACTGACCATCACCGCCCCTTACAACGGGTGGGTGGCCCAGGTGAAACGGGAGATCACACCGGGCGTTTAGGTGGCCGGAGGAGAAGCGTTGATCGAGATGGCGGATGCGGTCTCCTGGCAGGCGGTGGCCTATCTGCGGGAGGTGGATCTGCCCCGAATCCGGAGCGGATCGGCGGGGGTGTTCATGCCGGAAGGGATCGACTGGCCGCCGATTGCCGGTCACGTCAGCTTTCTGGCTCCGACCGGCTCCAGCGCGCTTACCGAGGCTCCATTGTTCACGCAGTATGGGGGCAATGTACCGGTACGGCGGGATACGCAGGGACGATGGATTCCCACGACCGCCTTGTATCGCATTGTCTGGCGTCCGAATCCACCGTTCACCGAGCCTCCGCATGTGTTGCGCGGCACGCTTTTTCTGGAGAATCAACGGGCCGAGAGTATGATTTCCCGCTTGCGTCGTCTGCTGCTGGAAGTTCTGATTCGCGAAACCGGATTCTGACCATTAAAAAAAAGAGGGGGTCTGGGGGATGAATCCCCCAGGGTTTTGATTTGGCCTTGCGCGCGCTTGCACACAGGCCTTGATCACATCTCACGCATAAGTACACAGATAGGCCGTATCCACGGCCACGCGCAACTGAAATTTGGCATTCGCCGGCACTACGAAGTTTTCGAAGGGCTGAAAGGTCTGCCATTCATCCTGGCCGGGCAGTTTGACGGTCAAGGCTCCGCTGACCACGGTCATGGTTTCCAACTGGCTGGTGCCGAACTCGTATTCACCCGGCACCATCACGCCCACGGTGGCCGGCAGGGTAGCGGTCTGAAAACCGATGGACTTGACCTGACCGCCAAAATATTCATTCACTTTAAGCATGATTCCGTTCTCCAACTGGACGACTCAAGGATGGATTGTGTCGCCGCGCCCGATCGAGACGGGCGCGGCGGCCACAGAGAATCGGACCGGAAATCCCGGCCCGGAACTTCACGATTTCACGGAACGGGTTTGAGTTCCACGCGACGATTTTTCGCCCGTCCCTCTTCGGTATCGTTGGAGGCGACCGGTTGGCTCCATCCCAATCCGACGGCGACCATCCGTCCGGCCACGACGCCCTGGCGCACCAGATAATCCATCACCGACCGGGCCCGTTTTTTGGACAGCATTTCATTGTATCCGAGCGAGCCCACAGGATCGGTATGCCCCTGGATTTCAATCCGCAAGCCGGGATTGTCGTGCATCACCCGCACGACCGCATTCAGCACCGGGTAGGAAGCGGGATCGAGTTCGTGACGATTGAACCGGAACCGCAGATCGGTCAACGCCCAGCAACCGACCTCATTCACCTTGGCTCCTCTGGGGGTATCGGGACATTGATCCTTGTCATCCGTGACCCCATCCCCATCGCTGTCGAGGGGGCATCCTTTCTCATCGACCCCGACGCCGCGCGGCGTGTCGGGACAGAGATCCTTGTCATCCGTGACCCCATCCCCATCGGTATCCCGGGGACACCCTTTCGCATCCACGGGCACCCCTCGTGGGGTGGCGGGACATCGATCCTGATCATCCATCACCCCATCGCCATCGGAGTCTTTCAGATCGGTGCAGAACTCCACGGCGGCGCGGTAGTAACAGGGCGTGCCGCGACGCATGGCCTCCGCCGAAACGGGAGGCTCATCCGGTCGGAATTCCGGTGCGGCGGGAGACGCACAACCCGACAGCCCGACGGAGACCACGGCGGCCACGGTCAGCAGGCCCAATCCGGAATCCATGCCGAGTCGTTTCATCGATCAACCCCCTTCTGAAATGGATAACGCCACACTCATCTCTTTTCTACAGTGGATGAATCATTGTACCCGTTTTTCTTATAGCAATCCAGCGTTTCCAGCCGCTTGACGCATTCGATAATGCCATCAAAAAGAACAAGTTGGCGGCTTTCCTGGAGAGGTGTCCGAATGGCCGCTCCGAGCCGTCAGGATTCCACCATCCCGCCCCTCCGCCCGGCACTTTTCAATAACCGCTGCCGACCGGTTTCGCACCGGAAATTTTAACATCCAACCTGTTGTTTCATAGCGATTTTCATGGACGTCCCACAAAAAATGAAATGACGGCATGAGGCTTGCTAAATGTTCCCGCAATCCGAACGATGTAAATGGCGAACATCCATTCATGCTTGGGTTAATTGTTTGAAAGAGAAACGCTTCGCAAAGACTACTCTATAAAAGTTTGAACCAGAACAAAGAACAGCGGGATGACGGTCGTGTCAATTCCGACCCGATTCCCGCGCCAATTTCGAGGAGACACCGGATCATGTTGGAACGGCGATTTGTTTTGAAAGCGATGGCATTGTCCGTGGGTGGTCTGCTACTGCCGGCCTCCCTGGTGCATGCGGCCATGAAACCACGCATCACCGATGTGCGCTTCTTGACCACGCCCAACCGGACACGCATCATTTTCTCTCTCAATCAAGAGATCAAGCACACCCTCTCCTCGATGAGCAATCCCGATCGGGTGGTGGTGGACATGCTCGATACGGATCTCTCCTCCGACCTGAATCTGTTGACCTTTTCCGATCCGATCGTGCGCAAAATTCGCACCGACGAACTCAGCAACGGCACCATGCGGACGGTTTTCGAACTCAAGGATGAAGCCACCAGCCGTGCCTTCCTGCTCAAGGACAAATCCGGTGGCAAGCCCCGCCTGGTGGTGGAGTTCACCGCCACGGGTTCCAACGACTCCGCCAGGGACGAACCCGCCGCCAAAAAAGGCAAATCGGTCGCCTCCCGCGACGCCAACAAACGGGATATCGTCATCGTGCTGGATCCGGGACATGGGGGAATCGATCCGGGTGCCATCGGCGCCGGAGGCGTCAAGGAGAAGGATGTCGCGCTGGCCGTCGCCAAACGGGTGGCCAAGGAGATCAATGCCACACCGGGATACAAGGCCTTCCTGACCCGCAACGACGATCGTTTCGTGGGCTTGACCCGCCGTTGCACCATCGCCCGCAGTCATCAGGCCGATCTGTTCATCAGTCTGCACGCCGATGCGTTTCACATTCCCTCGGCGCGTGGCGCCTCGGTTTATTGCCTCTCCGAACGGGGACGCCCCACCCCCACGCCGGCCAACCGTCGTTCGTTGATGCTGGGCAATACCCTGCTGTCGGCCATCGCCAACACCCCGAGTCTCTCACTGCACTTCAAATCGATCAAACAGGCCCGGTTTGCCGTGCTCAAGACCAACGAAATTCCCTCGGTGCTGGTGGAAATGGCCTTCCTGAGCAATCGTCAGGAGGAGCTGTTGCTGCGCAAGAGTTCCCATCAGGCCTCCCTGGCCAAGGCCGTCACCCTGGGTGCCAAAAACTTCGCCTCCCAAACCGGGCTGGCGTAAATCCATCGGGCTCCAGGGGCCAATGGCCCCTGGTGGAATCCAAGGGCGAAGCCCTTGGAATTTAGAAAAATCCTCTCAC
>JADGBU010000176.1 GCA_015231295.1 Magnetococcales bacterium
CTGTTTTGATGCTTCAGACCGCCTGAAGCGTTTTACTGGGCTGAACGGTTACAATCTTCCAGCCCCAGGAGTTCTTCCAGCTCCTTGAATGCCATGGTGGTGTGGCGGATATCCGGTGGCGCTTTGTCCAGGTGGGCCAGGATGATCTGCATCAGGCTGTCGCAGACGGTGACGAACACCTGAATTTCGGTATTACCGATCAGGGGCTTGTCGCCCATCTTCCCATGGCCAGCCAGTGAATCCTTGTTGCGTGCCTCCGCAACACCCTGAGCAATTGTAGTAATTCCACTTCTAATCTGAGCGTTTGGAACATCGACGGCCTTCAAGGTGTCCCGCATGAGGGGGCCAATGTCAGTTTTCCCTGGATCGGCCCAGCCAGGATCATGTTCTTTCAGAACAGTTTTGCATGCGGTTTCGATGATGCACTTACACCAATCAATGGTCTCCGGCTCCAATGTTTTATAGGAGGCTTCGGCCTTTTCGATGGTCAGACGAAGACGAGGCAAGTGAAACCGCCTTTCAAACTCATAGGCACTCAGGAAAGGATTGTTAGCCATGTCCGATACCCTACGCCGCGCTCAGGTGGTGCACCACCGCTTCCATCAGCCTCGCTCCCTCGGCCTGGGATTGTTTCAACTGCTTTTCCAGCCGGTCGAGCAAGGCCATGAGTTGGTCAACGCGGGCGACGATGCGGTGTTGCTCGGCGATGGGGGGAAGGGGAATAATAAAGGAAAATAGTCTATCCGATTCAATCCTGCATGTTCCATGTGATGATCTCTGAACCAATGCAAGGAATCTGTCACGGCTTCCTTTGGACACTAACAAAACGAATCTCTGCATGCTATCGATAAATAACTCAAGAGCCTTCATGTCCTGATTGATGGTTGCATCAACAATTGTGATGGCAGTTGGAAATGAATGATCCAATATCATTCCACGGACAACCATTAACAGTGCCCCCTTCTCAATCATCTTCACGCTTGAATCATCTACGGCAGCATCATTGATATGATCAATCGAATCCAAAATGAAATCAACCTTCATGTCTTTCGGGCTTATCCAAGGAATATCCCCTTCCCAATATTCAGGGCGTTGTTTCGACGGTGTCCCACCTCCCTTTACATTTCCCAACATTCCCAACCGGCACCACTCCCACCCCCTCGGCAGTTCAAACGGCGCATCCTCGGGATCAACCGGCGGCAGGGTCTCTCCGCGCTTGATCTTGCCTTCCCGCACCAACTTGGCCTTCTCCGCCGCAATTTTTTTCAGTAGCACAGACGCCGGTTCGTCGTTGGGATCCTGGGGCACCAGCTTGCCCATGACGGCCAGTTGCAGGATGGTCTGGCGCAGTTGTGTCACCGATTCAAGGGTGATGAACAGGGGGTCGAAGTGATCGCGGATGCGGTGCCATGCGGTTTGGAAGGCGTGGGGGCCATCGGCGGTGGTCAGAGCGTGCAGGGTGCTTTGGGTAAGGGCCTGGTGGGTCTCCTTGGTCTGGGCCTCTTGCTTCTCCAGTTGGTCGCAGAGGGCCATGAGTTGATCGACTCGGGCGACGATGCGATGTTGCTCGGCGAGGGGAGGAAGGGAAATGATTACATGTCTAACCTTTTCTGAATTAAGATTCTGAACTACTCCTCCAGCAGCAGAATCTTTAAATTGATCTACCACATAGGAAGATGATAGAGTAATGTATAAATAATCTTTATCAAGTTCTGAAGGTGGGTGAATTCGCAACCATCCGTCATGAATACACCCCTCAATTAAGGTAATATACGGCCTTCCGAAACTCATAGAGTTAGTAAGCAAAAAGTCTCCTGGGTAAACCATTCTAGTCTTTTTTAACCCATCATTCCGAATGCGTTCTTTGGCGGACACAATGAATTTTCCGCCCATTTCAGTATCTCCAATTTTGATCCAATTTAGTCCATTTGGATCATCAGTTAGGTAATCGTTTATTGGACGGGGTGATCCGCCTCTTTCGACAATGGATAGCGTTCCCATCTTCGACCACTCCCACCCCTCCGGCAATTCAAACGGCACCTCCTTCAGCTTGATGGGTGGCAGGGGTGCAGGTGCCCGAATCTTCCCCTCCCGCACCAACCGCGCCTTCTCCGCCGCAATCTTTTTCAACAGCACGGAGGCCGGTTCGTCATTGGGATCCTGGGGCACCAGCTTGCCCTGGACGGCCAGTTGCAAAATCAACGCCCGCAACCGTTTCACCGCCCCCGGTGTTCCGCTCAAGTGGCCGAAATTTTCAAGAAACGTTTTCGGAGTCATGCGCCGCGCTCCAGGGCTTCGGCCAACGCAGCCCGCAACTGGTCGCGTACCTCCTGAACCTGGGCCAAGCGTTTGTGGTAGGCCAGCAGCAGTTCGTCCGGATCGTCATGCCCGGCGTCAGTGTTGTGGGGGTTCTTGATGTCCAGGTTGAAACCGTTGCTCCGGAAGGTCTCCACCGGCACCCGCCAGGCGAATTCATTCTCCTCGCGGGCATTCCACCAGGCCTGCTCCGGGGCGAACTCCTCGAAGCGCATCGGCTTGGTTTTGGAATAGCTCTTGTATCCTTCCGGATAGGGGTGTTCGTAATACCAGGTTTCCCGGGTCGGTTCGCCTTTGGTGAAAAAAAGCAGATTGGTCTTGATGCCGGTATAGGGGTTGAACACCCCATTGGGCAGACGGACAATGGTGTGCAGGTTGCAGTCGGTGAGCAGTTTTTCCTTGATGCGGCTTTTCACCCCCTCGCCGAACAGGGTGCCATCCGGCAATACCACCGCTGCCCGACCGCCAGCGACCAACAACTGCATGATGAGCACCAGGAAAAGATCGGCGGTCTCCTTGGTTTGAAAATTCAAGGGAAAATTCTTTTCGGTGCCATCCTCTTCAACGCCGCCGAAGGGCGGGTTGGTGACGATCACCTCCACCCGGTCGGCGGGGCCGTAGTCCCGCAGGGGGCGGGCCAGGGTGTTGTCGTGGCGCACATTGATGGGCACCTGGATGCCGTGCAGCAACATGTTGGTGACGCACATCAGATGGGGCAGCTGCTTTTTTTCCACGCCGAAGATGGATGCCTGCAAGCGGGACTCATCCTCCGGGGTCTTCACATAACGTTCGCGAATCTGGTCGATGGCGCTGGCGAGAAAACCGCCGGTGCCACAGGCAGGATCCAGCACCCGCTCCCCCAGTTTCGGGTCCACCCGGTCCACCATGAAGCGGGTCACCGCCCGGGGGGTGTAATACTCCCCGGCATTGCCCGCGCTTTGCAGATCCTTGAGGATCTTTTCGTAGATATCGCCGAAGAGATGCCGGTCGTCCTGGCGGTTGAAGTCGATGGCATTGACCTTGTTGATCACCTGCCGCAGCAGGGTGCCGGACTTCATGTATTGATAGGCATCCTCGAACACCGACCGCACCACCAGGGCGGCCTTGTCCTCCTCGGAGCGGGGTTGCAGCTCCTTTAAGGCGGGGAAGAGGCGGTTGTTGACGAACTCCAGCAGTTCATCACCGGTCATGCCCTCCTCATCCGCCGCCCATTGGCGCCACTGGAACCGCTCGGGGATGGGGGAGCGGTAATCGTCATGAAGCAGTTCCGTTTCCTGCTCCTGGTCGTCAAAAATTTTCAGAAAGAGGAGCCACACCAACTGGCCGATGCGCTGGGCGTCGCCATCCACGCCCACGTCCTGGCGCATGATGTCCTGAATGGTTTTGATGGTGGTGGAGATGCTCATGGGGTTCCTTATTCGCAAATGCGCTGCATCAAGCCGCGTAGATTTCCTTTTCCAGCGCCTTCAGCGCCTCCCGGTATCCATCCCTGCCGCCGAAAGCCCGGATGATTTCCACCGGCGTTCCCAACCGGCTGATGGGTTGCAACTTCAGTACGTTCATGTCTTCGATGTTCTGAATACCCTCATCGGCGAACTTGTCCAGCAGGGCATCGAGAACCGTCCGCGCCTGCTCCCCGTATTGCGTGAAGGCGTTGCGTTTCTTCACCTTCTCCGCCCGTTCCCGGCGAGTCAAGGGAGGCTGGTCGAAAGCGATATGACAGATCAGGTCAAAGGGACCGAACGTTTTGCCCACCTCTTCGGCCAGAGCTTCCAGCAAGATGCCCCGTTCCTCCAACTCCTGCATCAGTGCCCGTTTCTGTTCCGCGCCGTGCCACCGCTTGAGGAACTCATCCAGGGAAGCGAACTCCCGACGCACGGTCTTGCGGGTGTAATCCTTGAGGGACTCGGTGATGAGTTTGCCGTCCTTGTCGTAATACTGTACCCGCTCGGCAATGACGGTAACCGTCACGTCACCCACCACGAACTTTTTTCGAGGTTCCGAGCCCGGGTCATCTCCTCCTGGCAGATCTTCTTCACCATTCCCGCCGCCACCAGGACCGAATTGCCCGCCATCGTCATCGTCGGGAGGAATGGGGGAATCCTCCGGGCCTGGCTGATAGATCACCACCGGATCCCCGTCAAAATCGGGATCGGCAAAGCGGTCGGTGGCCTTCTTGAAGTCCATGATGGTGAAGTAGAGCTTGCCGTACTCCTCCTTCAACCGGGTGCCGCGTCCGATGATCTGCTTGAACAGGGGCATCGATTCGATGCGCTGGTCTAAAACGATCAACTGGCAGGTCTGGGCATCCACCCCGGTGGACATCAACTGGGATGTGGTGGCGATGACCGGGAAAGGGCTTTCCGGATCGATGAAATTGTCCAGTTCCGCCTTGCCCGCCGGATCGTTGCCGGTGATGCGCATTACATAGCGGGGATTCTCCGCCGCCAGGTCGGCGTTCTGGTTGACCAAAGCCTGGCGCATGCGCTCGGCATGGTCGGTATCCTCACAGAAAACGATGGTCTTGGCATAACGGCTGATGCCTTTCAGGTATTGGGTCACCCGCTCGGCCACCCGCTCGGTGCGCTGCTCCAGCACCAAGGAACGGTCGAAGTCCCGCTGGTTGTATATGCGATCCTCGATCACCTGTCCGTTTTTGTCCCGCTTGCCCGTCTCGGGACGCCAGCCCTGAAGATCCCGGTCCATGTCGATGCGCACCACCTTGTAGGGGGCGAGAAAACCGTCGTCGATGCCCTGTTTCAGGGTGTAACTGTAGACCGGCTCGCCGAAGTAAGTGAGGTTGGAAACCTCGCGCGTCTCCTTGGGCGTGGCGGTCAGACCGATGTGGGTGGCAC
Source organism: Magnetococcales bacterium (assembly GCA_015231295.1). Lineage (GTDB taxonomy): Bacteria > Pseudomonadota > Magnetococcia > Magnetococcales > Magnetaquicoccaceae > Magnetaquiglobus. The sequence continues at coordinate 5,172 of JADGBU010000176.1, forward strand.
TGGAAAAATAATCGAGGATTTCCCGCCAGGCAGAGTCATCGGCGGCGCTGCCCCGGTGGCATTCGTCCACCACCACCAGGTCGAAGAACTCTGGGGAAAATTCGCGATAGATGTTGCGCTCCTCCTCGCTGCCGGTCACCGCCTGATAGAGGGAGAGGTAGATTTCGTAGGACTTGTCGATGCGGCGGTCGGTAATTTTGGTCATAGCCTGACCGAACGGCTTGAAATCGTTGGTTCGGGTTTGATCGACCAGGATATTCCGATCCGCCAGAAACAGGATGCGCCGCTTGGCCCGAGCCTTCCACAGGCGCCAGATGATCTGGAAGGCGGTATAAGTCTTGCCGGTGCCGGTGGCCATCACCAACAGGATTCGATCCTGTCCCCGGGCGATGGCCTCGATGGTGCGATTGATGGCGTTGAGCTGGTAATAGCGGGGGCTTTTGCCACTGCCATCCGCGTAATAGTCCTGGACGACAACCGCCTCCGCCGTTTCTTCCAGCCCTTTCCATGCCCGATAGCGTTGCCACAGCTCCCCAGGGGATGGAAAGGCATCCAGGGAAATTTCCTGCTCCACGGTTGCCCCGGTTGCCGTAGTGTCATGAAACAGAAAGGCATCTCCATTGCTGCTGAATACGAAAGGGACTTGCAGGGAGTCGGCATAGCCCAGGGCCTGCTGCATACCATCGCCGACGGCGTGGTTGTTGTCCTTGGCCTCGATGATGGCGATGGGAATGTTGGGCTTGTGGTAGAGGATGTAATCCGCCCGCTTGCGTTTGGATGTGTCCCGGCTGGCCAGTTTGCCGCGCACTACGATGGGACCGGCGGTGAAGGTGACCTCCTCCCGGATCTGGGATTGGGACCAGCCCGCCCGTACCACCGCTGGGGTGATGAACTTGGTGCAGATGTCCCGCTCGCTCAGGCGTTTTTTGCTTTGTTCATCCAAGATGTTGGATTCCTCATCCTGCTTCGTTTTGCTGCTGCGTTATGGTTCCGCCAGTGGGGCCAACCGGTTGCGAGGTGAAACGAACAAATACAACCGATCTTTTCAGTATACTCGATTGGTGAGGATGCGGGAAGATGTAATAATCGGCATTGGAACGCCTAATGCGCCATTCCATGCACCACATAAACCAGGGAATGGATGTGGTGCGATCGTTTATGCTTGGTGATATGAGCGCCAACGGATGTTGCTCTTCGTTTGTTATTGATTATTAAAAACTTTTTTCGCTCTTTGTCCTGTGAAGAATTTAGACTGGGATGAGGTTGCTGGGCAATGGCCTATTCAAACCGCTCCAAAAAAAGTTCAATGAAATCGCGAGTGGGGTTAACTCCACTCACCCACGGTGAGTGGAGTCGGAATGGAGAAGAGAGGCCGAAAAGGAGAGTCTTGAAGGCAAAAATGGCAATGGGAGGGCAAGAACGAGTGCGGAGAGTTCTCCGTCGTTGTTTGCTAACCTTTGAATTTATTGGGATATTTC
>JADGBU010000003.1:0-460 GCA_015231295.1 Magnetococcales bacterium
CGGGGCCGGATCGAACCCCATCGAAACCCCTCCGGGTGCCGCCTGATGGGTGGTGGCGAAGACCGAAAAACGGTTGAGCTGCTCCAGAAAGCCCGCCTCCGTGAGATAGAGCGTGTCGGGTGGCGGGGGGCGCGAGGGGTTGAGTTTCGACTCCTGTTGCAGGCTTTCGAGACGCTCTTGCACTTCCGCGTCGAAGTGACGGGCTTCGGCGAGGGTGTCGGTATCGAGCAGAAAGATCGTGCTGGCCGGCAGATAATCGAAAAAGGTCTCCGCCGGATCGTAGAAGAGTGGCAGATACTGCTCCATGCCGGGGGACTTGTCCCCTTTGGAGACCTGCTTGTAGAGATCGTCTTCGCAGGCGCCGGTGCCGTGGATCTGTCGGAAGGTGGTGCGGAACGCGCGGCTGGTCTCTTCGGTGAGGATCACTTCGCTCACCGGCAGGGCCTGGACCGACTGAATG
>JADGBU010000003.1:850-28557 GCA_015231295.1 Magnetococcales bacterium
GTCCATAGGGGGAGAGCCGTTCAAAGGGCAGGGTCTCCCAGGCCGGAAAGGGCATCAGGGTGAGGGTCGGATTGAGATGTTCGGCAAAAAAGAGCATCTCCCGATAGAGGCTTTCCGCCCGCGTCGAGGTGCCGGTGATCAGCACCACGGGACCGATGGCGTGACGGGTGATTTCGACGGCCATCCAGGACAGAGCCGAGCCGGGCAGATTTCCCAACAGCGGATAGGGGGGACCACGTCGTTCCAGCAGAGACGTCAAGGGGGCGAGCAGAGGATGTTTCACGGATGTGGACGTCTTGGATGCCTGGGGAGGTGATGGGATCGGGCAAATAATTGATTGTGTATTTATAATAATATACTATGCGCTGTCAACCTGTTTGGAGCGATTTCCTGTCGGCTTGGGGTGATCGGCGGATGGGTGGGGTGGTGATCGTCGTTGTCGGGGGATGGAATCAAATGACCTGGGAATTGCGTTTGGGCGTGGATTGGGCCTTCGGGGATCCGGTTGAGGCCTTTTTGACCGAAGAAGGCTCCATGGGGGTCTCCACGGCGGTCGAGGGGGATCGTCTGGTGGTAAGCGGTTATTTTCCCGCCGAGGTGGAGCGCGGCGGGCTGGAAATCCGTCTGATGCTGGCTCTGGCGGCGGAGGGGCTGACGTTGGATCCGGGAGCGGTGGCCTGGAAATGGCTGGAAGAACGCGATTGGGCCGAAGCCTGGAAGGAGAATTATCAGCCGGTGGCGGTGGGGCGGCGCTTGTTGATCGTGCCGTCGTGGTTGAGCGTGCCCGAGGGGGAGAGCCGGATGGTGATCCGGATGGATCCGGAAATGGCCTTCGGCAGCGGCACCCATGGGACCACTCGTGGCTGTCTGGAGTTGCTGGAGGAGGTGGCGGAGGCGGGCGCTTTGGGTCGGGTGCTGGATATGGGCAGCGGTTCCGGCGTGTTGGCGATCTGGGCGGCGATGCTGGGGGCCGATGAGGTGATCGCCACCGATCTGGATCCGGTGGCGGTGGAGACGGCAGCCCGCAACGCCGAGTGCAACGGCGTGGCGGAGCGGTTGCGAATCGTGGAGTGCTCGGTGGTGCCGGAGGGGCGTTATCGGACCATCGTGGCCAATATTCTGGCTTCGGTGCTGATGTCGTGCGCCGGGTCGCTGGTGGCGGCGTTGGAGCCGGGGGGGCAATTGATTCTCTCCGGGATTTTGCGGGAGCAGGCCCGAGAGGTGCAATTGGCCTTCGAGGGGGAAGGGGTCCGCCTGGAGCGGACGCTGTTCCGGGAAGAGTGGGCGGTCCTTTTACTGAAACCGGTGGAGCGGTCATGACTGTTTTCGACGTGGCGGTATGGCGGGATGGCAAGGTGCGGATGCTGGATCAGCGGCGTCTGCCGGGCGAGGAGATCTATCACGATTACGATTCCGCCTTTGAGGTGGCGGAGGCGATTCGCGAGATGGTGGTGCGGGGCGCGCCGGCCATCGGCTGTGCGGCGGCCTTCGGGATGGCGGTGGAGGCGTTCCGTCTCGCCCGGATCGGGCCGGTGTCGGACTGGATCGCGGCCATGACTCCGGCTGTGGAGCGGTTGCGTCACGCCCGGCCTACGGCGGTGAATCTGGTCTGGGCCCTGGAGCGGCTGAAGCCGTTGCTGTCCGGGGAGCCTGGAGAGGTGCCGATGCGACTGTTGCAGGAGGCCGAGGCGATCCATCGGGAGGATATCGCCTCGTGCCGGGCGATGGGCGCGGCGGGAGCGGCGTTGTTGTCCCGTCCGGCCTCCGGGCGTCCCTTGTCCCTCATGACCCACTGCAACGCCGGGGCGTTGGCCACGGCGGGATATGGCACCGCTCTTGGCGTGATCCGCGCGGCGCGGGAGCGACTCGGAGAGGTGGTGGTCTATGCCACCGAAACCCGTCCCTATCTGCAAGGAGCCCGGCTGACCGCCTGGGAGTTGCGACGGGATGGCTTCGATGTCACCTTGATGACCGATTCCATGGCCGGACATGCCATGAGTCGCGGTCTGGTGGATGCGGTGGTGGTGGGGGCGGATCGGGTCGCGGCCAACGGAGATGTGGCCAACAAGATCGGCACCTATGTTCACGCGGTGCTGGCACGGCGTCACGGCATACCGTTTCTGGTGGCCTGTCCGCTTTCCACCATCGATCTGGCCACGGCCACCGGGGCCGGGATTCCCATCGAGGAGCGCGCCGCCGAAGAGGTGACGCATGTCATGGGGCGGCGGATGGCCGCGGAAGGGGTGAAGGTGTTCAATCCCGCCTTCGACGTGACTCCGGCGGAACTGGTGACGGCCCTGGTGACGGAACGGGGCGTGGTACACGCTCCGGATGCCCTGCGGGTGCGGGCTCTGTTCGAGTCTTGAAACCTGCGCGGGAACCCGCTAACATTTGGATCACTTCTTGCCTCCATATTGAACGCCCTTGGGAGTTCGGTCCTCGTGATGTCTGAACTCCGAACCCGGCGCATCTCATCTGACGAGGGAATCACGCGTATGGATTTCGCAACGATCATCGGCTTTGTATTCGGGCTTGCCCTGATGTTCGGTGCCATTCTGATGGGTGGTCAGCTTGGCATGTTCGTGGACATTCCAAGCATCCTGATCGTGTTCGGCGGGACCATGGCCACCTTGTTCATCCGACACAAGATGAGCGAAGTGTTTGGCGCGTTCGGTATCCTGATGAAAGCGTTTTTCGTCAAATCGCACGACATTCATCAGATCATCAGTCAGATTGTGGAGATGTCCCACATCGCCCGCAAGGATGGCATTCTGGCTCTGGAGAAGGTCAAGACCCCGGACGGCTTTTTGCAAAAGGCGATCAATCACTGCGTGGATGGCGCGGATCCGGCCTTTCTGGAAAACGTGCTCGCCAAGGAGTTGAGCTATCAGCGGGATCGTCACCGCAACGGGGTGGGGATTTTCGAGGGGATCGCCGAGGCGGCTCCCTCATTCGGCCTGCTGGGCACGCTGATCGGATTGGTGCAGATGCTGGTCCATATGGAGGATCCCAGCACCATCGGACCCGGTTTGGCCATGGCGTTGATCAGTACCTTTTATGGCATTTTCATCGCCAACATGGTGGCTCTGCCCATCTCCTACAAGCTGACGGCCTACAGCAAAGAGGAGCAGATGGTCCGGCAGGTGATCATCGATGGCATGATCGGCATTCAGAAGGGGGTCAATCCCCGCATGCTGCTGGAATCGCTGGTCGCGGTGCTGCCGCCCACGGAAAGGGAGCTGAAATGAGATCACCGGCGGTGATCCGAAGCGGTGAAACGCGGGAGTCGGGCAGGGGATGGCGATGATCAACGAGATGGAAGAGCGGAGTGAATTTCCGCCGACCGGCGCGCCGGGTTGGATGTTTCCGCTGGTGAGCATGATGACCATGTTGCTGGCGATTTGCATTCTGCTGTTGTCCATTTCCCGTCCGGACAGTGCCCGTCTGGCCGATGCCACCGCCTCGATCCGGGCCGCGTTCGGCCTGGAAGGCCTCTCCTCTGCCGGGGCTTCTCCGGCGTCGCGGGAGGTGCGATCGGTTCAGGAGGCGATCGAGTTCGATCAGGCGGTGCAGTTGGTGCGGATCAAGGAGAAACTTGAAGCGATGCACAGTCGTCTGCCCGACTCCAAAGGCCTGGAGGTGAAAGGGGTGGATGAGGGGTTTCTGGTCCGTTTGAGTCGTGGATCGATCTTCGTCGAAGGCTCCGTGACCATCCGGCCTGAGGTGGAGCCTCTGCTCAAGCAGATGGCGGAACTGTATGCCCGGCTTCCCAATCTGATCCGCATTGATTGTCATGGGGGGGAGGGCAACTCCGCGTCGGGCGTGCCGATGAAGAGCGTCTGGGCGTTGACCGCTGCCGAGGCCGCCACTCTGGCCGATTTTTTGGTGGTCACGGGGGGGCTGGATCCGGCGCGACTGGTGCCGAGGGGTCATCCGGCGGTTCGGGGGGAGCGGTCAGGTGCGGCGGATCGTCCCCGGACTCCTCATATCGATATTCTGTTGAGCCGTGAAGTCCGGAGTGCCGCTTCAACTCCACCGAGCGTTCCCGTCGGAGCCTCGTTACCATCCACCGCTGCGGGCGGAGCCCAGTGAGGAGCCAGGTCGATCCATCATGACGCCATCCAATTCAGCACAGGGACAGCAACGCCAATTCGTTCGGGTCGATGACACGCTGCCTTTGGCCTGGCGGCGCATCGAGGAGACCCGGTTTCAGGCCGTGATGCGTCATTACGAGCAACATCGGGCGTTTCCGCAGCAGGTGAACGATATTCATCAGACTCTGACGTCATTGGATGTCACCGATTCGTTGCGGAAAATGGAACAGAGCGATCCGTTGTTGGCGCAGATTCTGGTGCGTCTGGATCAGAAGCTCAATTTGTTGTTGCGGCTGTTTCATCCCGGAGAGTCGGAACGGCCCATGGTGTTGACGCCGGTCAATCTGAGCGGTGGGGGGGTGTCGTTCCTGGACAAGGATCCGGGATTGGCCAAGGGGGATATTCTGGAGATGCGTTTGGCGTTGTCGGTGGAGTCGTTGACCGTGATCGACTGTTATGCGCGGGTGATGATGATTGCCGATCAGGCGCAGGATGGCCTGACGCGGGTGGCGTGCCGTTTCGAGCCGATTCTCGATCCCGATCGGGAGCGGTTGATTCAATATATTTTCCGGCGTCAATCCGAGTTGTTGCGCGCCAAGAGCGGTTATTGAACCTCTCGCTTTTTTTTTTAATGGTTGGATCGCTCGCGCTTGTCGGATGGGTCGTGGCCTGGAGAGAAACGCATGGCAGAGAATGAAGCGGCATTGGGATCCAACGTGATCGAGGTGCCTCTGTGGTGGCGCAAGATCAGCGACGTGGAGCTCGAAGCCGTGGTCTGTGCCCGTCGCGCCCAGACGCCGACTCCTGGAGTTCATCCCGGCATGGGGGCGGAGACGCGACGCATTCTGGCCAAGGAAGAGTCCTATTACGCCGAACGGGGATATGAAGCCCTGGCCAGACGCTGGCGTCTGGTGGTGCTGGAGACGTTCAACGCCAAGCTCAACCGGGTGATGGAACGGGTCCAGACCGGAGCGGATCGTTTCATCCCCCATCCCATGCAGTTGCACGCCTCGGGGGAGGGGTTGACCTTCTGGATTTCGGAAGGGGAGGTCGCGGTCGGGGATTTGCTGGAGTTGCGTTTTTTGCTTTTCCCCGAGCAGCCCATGCCGATGCACACCTATTGCCGGGTTCGTCGCATGCGGCGGGAGTGGAGCGGTTCCGGGGTGCGGGTGGAGTGCATCTTCGAACTCCTGAAGAGTCCGGAAGCCCCACCCAAGCCCATTTCCGCGCCAAATCCCCCCCAACCCGATCGTTCGTCGGCGGTGATCGAGTCTCTGCCTCCCGAACCGCTCTTGTGGGAACCGGGTGATCCCATCTCCTCGATTCCGGAACCGGTCGAGCCCTCCATCTGGGAGACGCCACCTGCGATTGTCAGGGCTCCTGCCGCTCCGTCCGTCGAGTCTCCGCGACCGGCGGTTGCTCGCGTCGCGCCTGTTGTTTCGGCTCCCAAAACCAAAGCGGAACAAACCCTGGCGGCGGCCCAGGCTCTGTTGGATGCCGATCCCAGGGCCGTTGCGGCTCATGTGGTGCCTCACAAGGTGCCTGAACCGAAGGTGATCGTGCCCAAGGTGCTGCCGCCTCCTCCTGTGGTGGCGCAGGGTGGAACGAAGCGACAGGATTTTCGGATCAACGACAATCTGCCGCTTACCTGGAAGGTTCTGACCCAGAAGAGTTTCGATCAGGCGGTGGCCTATTTCCACGATCATCGGGAATTTCCGATGCGCGAGCGGGTGGCGCGACAGAAACGACTGCTGGCCGAAGTCGATGTGCAACTGAAATTGTTGAAACAGCTTAACGTCAAGGCCCGTCGGCCTGTGGTGTGGTTTCGCGAGTTTCTCGATCGGCAGTTCCGGCAGGCCAATTCCGAGAACGAAGAGGAGTATTTTCAGAGTGTCTTGTATTTCTTTTTCAACCTGATCAAAGAGCTGACCAAGAGACCTCCGGGATCGATGACGGCGGCGCAGGTGGTTTCTCTCATCAAGGAACAGGTGGATCTTCAGATGTCTCGGGATCTGGTGGAGGTCAACGTTCAGAAACTGCCCAAAGCCAAGCTGGAAGAGGATCTGACCGAGATCAAACGTCAGATCAATAAACTGCTCGGGGAGTTGCGCGCCTCCGCATCGGGGTTGTACGAAAAATTGAATGGATTCCGGGAGGTCATCTCCATGATGGACCTTTCGATGCAGGATCCGCCCAAACAGTTCACCCCGGAAGGGGATGCGGTTTTCACGGTCAATCTGAGTGCCACGGGGGTGGCCTGGAAAACCGTGAAAGATCGGGTTTTCAAGGGGGATCTGATCGAGGTGCGTCTTGGGGTCGATCCGGAAGGGAGTGGCCTGGAGCCGGTCTGGGCCTATGGTCGCGTGGTGGTGGTTCAGGAGCCGGACGAGACGGGCAAGCGTCGGGTGGCCAGTTATTTCGAGCACATGTCGCCGATGCATCGGGAGAAGTTGCAGGCGCACATGGTGCGGCGACAGCGGGCGGAACTGACACGTCGCGCCAACGCGCCATAACAATCACGGGTCCAGGGGGATTATCCCCCTGGTGGGATCCAAGGGCGAAGCCCTTGGGCGGGGTCCAGGGGCGAAGCCCATGGTAGGGGTCCAGGGGCGAAGCCCCGGGGGCTTTCCTCCTCACAGATTCTCCGGTTTCTGGAGAATCTGCCAAGCCTGCTGAAAGGTGATGGCCCGGATACGCCCCGGATGCTCCTGCATCACACGTCGATGAAAGCGGATCAACGTATCGAGATGAGCCGGTTGGATCCCTTTGGGGTGGATGTTCATCGACAAAAAAATCGCGCCGGGCTGTTCTCTTCGGCACGCGCGCACATGTCCCTCGAAGCAGGCCAGCAAGGCGCGCAGATCGGTGCCGAGTTCCAGTCGCTGAAAATCGTTCGACAGGATGGCGTGGGCGCGCCAATAAGCCTGTTTCCAGCGATGCGCCGGATGTCCACTCTCCGGGGGCAGATTGCACGCCGTGCCCCGTGACGGGGGCGGGTGCGTGTCGGTGAGGAGACGCCACCCCTGACGCAGGGCCTCGGGCAGTCGCACCGCCAGCCGCTCCCGAGAGCCGAAGCGATGGGCGGCAATGGGAATCTCGCAAATGCCGCTGCCCGGTTCGGCGCGGCGATCGAGTCCGGAGGCGGCATCGATCCAATAATGACCCGCTCCGGGCAGATGGGTGAAATCGACCTGCTGTACCCCGGTGACGATGCGCGCTCCGGGAATGATGCTGGAGTCGATGCGATAACCGCACGCCACGAGAGCCTGAAGGATCATCGACGCTTCGGGTTGCAACCCGTAGCCTCCGGCGCGAAAGGCCAGACAGCGATATCCGGGCGCGTGGGGGGTCAGGAGGGCGGTCAGGTGATGGGCGGCCCGCTGCAACCAGGAGCAAGTCAACTGGAGGCGTTCGTCGGGATCCGGAGAAAAGGTGCCAAGCAGATAGTGTTCCGGCGCGAACAGAAAGCGTCGATTCTCGATCCGGGTCCGAAACCAGTGGGGATGCAGATGGGTCTGGACATCGTGCCCCTGACGGATCGCCTCCACCAACTGGGCTTCGGCCTGTTGGGGAAAATGATCGAGTCCCAACTCCCGATAACGCCAGAAACAGGCCAGATCGGCAAACAGAGTCAGGGGAATCGTGAGCCGGTGACAGGTGGCGAGCAACTGTTCGGTGGGACGGATCAAGACCTCCGCTTCGGGTTGGGAGAGCGCGCCTAAGTAGAGTTCATAATCTGCGGAATAGAGAATGTAGATCATGGCGGCTCTTTTGTGGGAATTTATATGAGAACAGGGAAAACCCTGGGGGATGAATCCCCCAGACCCCCTCTTTTTTTTCAATGGTGGAGCCAGAATACAGGGCCGGTTCGGGATCGACAAGCCGTGATGCCAGCCAAAGCAATGATGGCCCCGAAACAGGTATCAACCTTTTCATAACGGATAGCCACCCTGAAAATCTGTCTGAATTTTGGGGAAAGCCCGGATTCGGCAGATTGACAATAAAGAATCATGGTGATAATCTTCAATAGATTTTTGATATTCTGACTACCTTAAAGACAAGTGCTATGCTATTCAATACCAGTCAATTTATATTTTTATATCTCCCCATCACTTTGTTGTTTTTTTTCTGGATTGCACGGCGCAATATTCAATTGGCGGCTGTATGGCTTGCTGCGGCATCCCTATTTTTTTATGGGTACTGGAATCCGAAGTTTATCTTGTTGCTGCTGGCCTCCATCGGTTTCAACTACGCCATGGGCCATGCCATCGGCAACGCCGGTCTGACCGATCTCGATCGATCCAGACGCTTGCTCATTTTTAGTGTGCTGTGCAACCTGTTGTTGCTGGGCTACTTCAAATACGTCCATTTTTTTCTCTCGACGTTCAACCGGATCGCGGATGCGCATCTGGAATGGATCGAGATCACCCTGCCGTTGGGCATTTCATTTTTCACATTTACACAAGTTGCTTATCTGGTTGATGTCCACCGGGGAGTTGCGCGCGAAACTTCCTTTGCGCACTATCTGCTTTTTGTGACATGGTTCCCGCATCTGATCGCGGGTCCGGTATTGCATCACAGGAAAATGATGCCGCAATTCGTTTGTCCTGGCACCTACAAGCCGAATTTTGACGCCATGGCGGTCGGATTGACCTTCTTTTCGATCGGATTGTTCAAGAAATCATTGCTTGCGGATCAATTCGCCATCCATGCCGACGCAGGATTCAATAGCGTGGTGGCGGGTCACACCATGATGTTCTTCGAGGCGTGGATGTGCGCCACCTCCTATACCTTGCAACTCTATTTCGATTTTTCCGGTTACGCGGATATGGCCATTGGCCTGTCTCTTCTTTTCAACATCCGGTTGCCAATCAGTTTCGCCTCGCCCTACAAGGCTGGCAACATCATCGAGTTTTGGCGTCGATGGAACATGACGCTTTCTGATTTTCTCAGGGATTATCTTTATGTGCCGCTGGGCGGAAACCGAAAGGGCTTGATCAGACGTTACGTCAATCTGCTCGCGACCATGTTGCTGGGGGGATTGTGGCATGGAGCGGGCTGGAATTTTGTCTTCTGGGGTGGACTGCATGGGGTGTTTCTGGTCATCAATCACGGATGGAGAAAATGGCGCGCAGGCACGACCGCTCCCCGGAAGCGATGGAGCCATGCGGCCGGCGTTCTGCTCACTTTTGCCGTGGTGGTCATTGCCTGGGTGCCTTTCCGCGCCCCGAACACCGAAGTCACCACGGCAATCTGGCAGGGCATGAGCGGCTTCAATGGCTTCGAAGCCTTGTGGATGTTGTGGCCCCTGCCATCCATGCCGTTCATGGAACAAGAGATCAAATTGCTGATCGGCATGATGATCGTCTGGACCATGCCCAACACCCAGCAATGGATTGGCCGTATGGTGCCAGACGGGTATGATCCCGACTCCAACGTGTCATTGAGAATGAGTCAAAGTCAAAGTCAAAGTCAAAGTAAAATAAAATGGTTCGCGGTGATTTGCGGGTTGCTGTTTGCCTTCTCGGTGCTTTCTTTCAACAAATACAGTCCATTCTTGTATTATCAGTTCTAAGCCGATGAATTATATAAAATATTTCGCGCTTTCATCGGGACTGCTTTTCCTACTGTTCGCCGGATGGAATCTGTTCTGGATACAGCCCGTCTCCGGCAATTTGACCAGGATCGGCCACCTTTCGGAGCGCGATTTTGGATGGAATGCCGATCAACCTCAAGTGGTGGTGCGGGAGAATCGTGCCGTTTCTCCTGATGTCGTTGTACTTGGAGACTCGTTTTCGGTTGAGAATCTTTGGCAAACGGTCGCCATGGAAGAAAGCGGAATGTCGTTCTTGAGCTTTCAATGGAAGGAGCTGGATTGTCTCGAAGCCTGGATCGCATCCTTGCGAAAATTTTATCCATCTGTCCGGTTTGTGGTGATGGAAACCCTGGAACGCATTTTCCTGAACCGGTTCACGACGATTCGTCCGCAACCGTGCCAGCAGCCTCCCATGAAACCGACTCGCATGACGCCGGGCATGACCCTGTCCCAGAGATCGTGGAGCGTTGCCAACATCCTGCCAGATCCGTTTTACGCCATCTCCGCGACGGTGAACAGCTTCAGGCCCTACCTGGACAGGACCGTGCTGGGAGGGGCGATTGTGACGCCATTGATACGAGCGGATCTGTTTTCCAATCGCCGATCCGATCTGTTGCTGTTTCAACGGGCGGATCTGCAAAAAGCGCAATGGAATCCGGAGGCAATCCGACAGGCCGCCGTCAATGTCCAGCGCTTGCAGCAGATAGCCAGGGAACAGGGGATCTCTCTGATCATGCTGGTCGTGCCGGACAAATCAACCGCCTATGCGCGTTTTTTACGCACCGGATCCGCTCCTCTCTCCCCGACGAATCTTTGGGATCTTCTGGAGGAGCACGGTGTTCATCAGGTCAATTTCGAGAAAACTCTTCTACCCGCACTCAGTGTCTCATCGGATTTTTATCTGCCCAACGATTCCCATTTGAGCACCCGAGGCTACATTTTCATGGGCAAAGCGGTTGCTGATTTTTTGTTGAATAATCCTCCGGATTGAACCGATGTGATCTTGTGGCTGACTGTCAACACGCCCTAAGGAGGGACAAAAGAGTGGGTGATCTGGTGAAACGGGTTCTGACCTGGCTGCCGCTGGCATGGCGGATACGATTGTTCGAGTGGTTCGGAGCCTCGCTGGATGACGCCCGGTTGGCGGAGGGGGTGCGTCGTGTGGCGGCCTCTCGCGCCGATCGGCTTTCATCGGCGGAAGCGTTGCGCTTTTTGCTGCATCTGGACACCCAACTCTATCGGCTGCAAGGCAAACAGGCGGTGCGACACGGCTCCGGGGTGCATGTGAAACATCGCCTGATGGGCTATCACGATTTTTTCGTGAACCGGTTACAGCCGGGCGAACGGGTGTTGGATGTGGGATGCGGCAACGGGGCGTTGAGCCGTGATATGGCGGAACGGGGCAAATGTCGGGTATTGGGCATCGATCTGAATGCCGAACATATCGCCACGGCCTGTCGGGATCATGCGCATCCCGACGTGGAATACCGTCTGGGAGACGCGACGGAGGCCTCCAGCCATCCGGGCCGACACGAGGTGGTGACGCTTTCCAACGTGCTGGAACATCTGTCGGATCGTCCGGCCTTTTTGCGGCGTCTGGTGCGGCGGGTGCAACCGGAACGACTGCTGATCCGGGTGCCCCTGTTCGAGCGGGAGTGGCGGGTGCCCCTGAAACGGGAACTGGGCGTGGAGTGGCGTCTCGATTCCACCCATGAAACCGAATATACCCTGGAATCCTATCGGGAGGAGATGGGAGAAGCGGGTCTGTGCATCACCCATCTGGAGGTGCGCTGGGGGGAGATCTGGGCCGAGGTGCGGCCCGAGGCGGAAGAATCGACCGCAGGAGATCGCTCATGAGTGCGGCGCGTCGGCTCTTTTCGGTATTGCAACAGGAGGTTCGGGGGCGTTGGCGTCGTCAGGTTCACTATGTTTCGGACTCTTCCAACTGGTCTTTCAAGTGGGATGCCCACTATATCGCGCAAGGTCTGGAGCGTCGCCTCGGGGATCGGGTGCCGATCATCACCGCGCCCTGGTCCTTGCGTCATCAGGTGATTCTGTTCGGCAATCGCGCGCCCTTTTTCTTCGGACCACGGGAGCGGCTGCATCGTTCCAACGCGATTTTTCTCACCTGGTTTCACGGCGAGCCCGACTCTCCGGAGCCCACCATGCAGAGAATGTTCGCTCAACTCCCCGACGCGCTGGATCGGGTCCGCAAGGTGATCGTCTCCTGCACCGCCTCCCGGCGGGTGCTGATGGAACGGGGCGTGCCGGGAGAGCGTATCGAGTTGATTCCTCTGGGGGTGGATCTGGCCCGGTTTCGTCCGGTGGAGCCCGAGGAGCGGGCGCGTCTGCGGGAGCAGTGGGGCATTCCGGCGGAGGCGTTTTGCATCGGCTCGTTCCAGAAGGATGGTCAGGGATGGGGAGACGGAGAAGAGGCCAAACCGGTCAAGGGGCCGGATCTGTTTCTGGAACTGATGGAGCGGATTCGGAGTGTGCATCCGGGATTGCTGGTGGTGCTGACCGGTCCGGCCCGAGGGTATGTGAAACGGGGACTGGAGCGGTTGGGGATTCCGTATCGGCATCATTTTTTGGAAGATTATCAGCAGATCGTTCCTTTTTATCAAATGCTCGATCTCTATGCCATCACCTCGCGCGCCGAGGGGGGACCGAAGGCTTTGATGGAGAGTTGGGCGTGTGGCGTGCCGGTGGTCTCCAGTCGCATGGGCATGCCCGCCGACTGGATTCTGGATGGTCAGAACGGCTTTCTCTCCGGGATTGGCGAGGTCGAGCGGATGGCCGAACAGGTGGTCGCCCTGATGCGGGACGAAACCTTGCGGGAACGGGTGCGCGTCGGCGGACTCGAAACCGTGCAGGGGCTCGATTGGGATCGGGTGGCGGGTCAGTATCACGCCCTGTTTCGGGAGTGCGGGGTTGTTTGAGGGGGTTGCCCGGGACTGTGGAGTTTGATAGACTATAAGCATCGCTGACAACTATTAATTATCGAAAGTCAGGGCCCGGGTGAGAGTTGTTGATGAAAGGGGTTACTTTTTCATACTCTCTCTTTTTTTAATGGATCAATCTGGGGACAAGACGAACATGAAGCTGAAAATGGAGTTTGCCGGTTTGATCAAGGATGCGGTCAAAGAGATGTTCTCGGCCTATCTGGTGATGAATATCGAGCCCGGTCCGACGGTCTGCAAAAGGGAAGACGATGATTATCGTCCACCGAGTTCCGAGGTGACGGTGGTGATCAACTTTTCCGGAGGAATCAACGGCGGCATTCATCTGGCGGCTCCGCTGCATTCGGCCATCGAGTTGGCCTCCTCTTTTTCCGGCGAGCACTACGACAGCATCGTCGGCGAAGCGGGGGACGGCTTTGGCGAGTTGGCCAACATCGCGGCGGGGGGGGTGCAAACCCGTCTGGGCAATCGATTCGGCAACATCAACCTCACCCCGCCGACCCTGATCACCGGCACCGACTACAAAATGCAGTACAAGAGCAATTTCGACAGCGTCAAGCAGTATTTCAAGAGCGACGCCGGGATTTTCTTCGTCGAATTCTTCTTTTACGTCCAGCAATTCAAGCAATGACCGGTCGTGCCCGTCCGGATCCGGCGGTTTCGTCCCGGATCCGGACGGGCACCATGATCGGGTTGAACTCTGTGAGAAAAAAAAGAGCGGCTCTGGGGGCTTTCATTCCCCCGTGTGTTGATTGGATGGTTTCAGGGCGCAGGCCCGATTGATGGCTTCCAGCAGCTCTTTTTTGCTCACCGGTTTGGTGAGATGTCCATTGCAACCGGCATTCAAGCTTTGCTGCTGTTTGTCGGTGGTGGCGTGGGCACTCAACGCCAGAATGACGACCGGCTCTTTTCCACTCTCCCGTTCCCAGGCGCGGATGCGACGGGTCGCGCTCAGACCATCCAGCAAGGGCATCTCCAGATCCATCAGAATGATGTCGAACGGCTCTTGCTGAATCCGCTCCAGAGCCTCCTGTCCGTTATCGACGATGACCAGCCGTTCGTGGGCGGATTCCAGAAAAATTTGAAACAGAATCTGATTCTCGGGACAATCCTCGGCCAGCAGAATGTTCAGGCGGAGGGGTTCGGCATGGTTGTCCGGGGTTTCGGCGCGGGGCTGGGGATCGGCGTGGACCGGACGCACCGGCAGGGTGAAATGAAAATGACTCCCTTCCTGCTCCCGACTCTCCACCCAGATGCTCCCTTGCATCATATCCAGCAGTCTGCGAGAGATGGAAAGTCCCAATCCGGTGCCGCCGTAACGACGATTGATGCCGGTGTCGGCCTGGGAAAACCGTTCGAAAATGCGCGTCAGATACTCCGGCGCGATTCCGATGCCGGTATCCGACACCGTACACAACAGCTGATCCGGCTCTCCGGGCCGGAAATCCAACGTCACGCGAATCTCTCCTTGTTCGGTGAACTTGATGGCGTTGCCAAGCAGATTGATGAGAATCTGACGCACCCTGCCGTCATCCCCGAGCATGGTGAGATGGGTTTCGGGGGCGATCCGGGTGAGGAGTTTCAATCCTTTCTGTTCGGCGGCGTTGCGCATCAACCGGGAGATCTCCTCCACCAGCGCGCCGGGTGAATAGGGAGCCTCAAGGAGGGTGAACTGTCCCGACTCGATCCGGGAGTAGTCTAGAATGTCGTTGATGATGGCCAGCAGTGCCCCTCCCGAGCGATGCATCATTTCGGCGAAATGACGCTGCTCGGGATTGAGAGGACTCTCCAGCAGCACGCTGCTCAGGCCGAGCACAATGTTCATCGGGGTGCGGATTTCATGGCTCATGGCGGCGAGAAAGTCGCTTTTGGCCTGGGCGGCCCGTTCGGCCCGCTCTTTGGCTTCCCGCAACTCCTGTTCGATCTTCTGCCGTTCGGCGATCTCCTTGAGCAACGCCGCGTTGCTGGTGGCCAGTTCGTGGAGCAGTCGCGACATGGTGGTGCGACGATAGTACAACTCCAGAAAAATCCGGATCTTGGAGAGCAACGTATAATCATCGATGGGTTTTTCGATGTAATCCACCGCCCCCACGCCGTAGGCGTGGACCCGATGGGAGAGATCCTTGTGGGCCGCCGTGACGAAAATGATCGGAAAATCACGGGTGCGCTCTTCGCCCCGCAGCAGGGTGGCCACCTCGTAACCATCCATGTCCGGCATCTGCACGTCGAGGAGAATCAGGGCGAACTCGTGTTCCAGACAGAGATGCAAAGCCTGATTGCCCGAAGAGGCTTCCAGAATTTCCACCTGGACCTGTCGCAGCAGTTTGCGCAAGGCGAGGCGATTGGCGGCGATGTCATCGACGATCAGCAATTTGGGCAGGGTGTTCATGAGGCGGGCACCAGAGGTGGCAGCAACGAAGAGGCTGGTTTGGGCGGATGGAGACGATAGATTCGACAACCGGGATCGATTTCGCGAAAATGGGACTCCACATCGCTTCCCGCGAGGCTCTCCTGCGCGCCGAGCGTGAGAAATCCGCCTCGCACCAAGCTTTCCCGGAACAGATCCAGAACGCGCTTGCGCAGTATCGCATTGAAGTAGATCAGGACATTGGTGCAATAGACCAGATGGGTTTCGGCAAAGACCCGATCCGTCACCAGATTGTGATGGGCAAAGACGATTTTATGCATCAGGTCGGGATGGAGGGTGGCCACCTGATCCTGAAGGTGAAAGTGATCCAGCAGGCTCCCTTTGCCACCGGAGAGTCGATACTTTCTGGAGGCGTGTTGCAACCGGTCGAGGGGCAGGCTTCCCGTTTCGGCCTGATTCAAGGCGGGATCGTTGATGTCGGTGGCGAACAGGGTGGTCTGTTCCAGCAACCCCTCTTCCTGGAGCAGGATCGCCAGAGAGTAGGCCTCTTCTCCGCTGGCGCATCCCGCCAGCCAGATCTGAATCCGGGGATAGGTGGCCAGATAGGGAAATACCCGATCCCGCAAGGCCAGACAGGTGGCCGGTTCGCGAAACATCTCGGTGACCGGCACCGAAAGATGGGCAATGATTTCGGTCACGAAGGCCTCTTCCTGGAGTATCCTCGGCAGAAGCTCCAGCAGCGAGGCGCAACCGAGGGTTTCGGTGAGGGCGAGCAAGCGTCGCTCCAGAGAGGCGCGGGTGTATTGGCTGAAATCGTAGCCGTGTCGCAGACGCAACGCCTCCAGGAGCAGGTGAATTTCGATGGCATGAAGCGATGGGTCACTCATGATGGCGGCGTCAGCCAGTGGTGCATCCGGGCGATGAGTCGATCCAGATCCACGGGCTTGCTCAGATAGTCATCGGCTCCGGCCTGGAGACATTTTTCCCGTTCACCGCTCATGGCTTTGGCGGTCATGGCCAGGATCGGCACCTTGTGCCACCGCTCCTGGGCGCGAATCGCCTGCATGGCGGCATAGCCATCCATTTCCGGCATCATGATGTCCATGATCACCAGTTCGACCTGGGGATTGTTGTGCAACTGGGTCAGGGCGCGCATGCCGTCCTGGGCCATGAGCACCTGGAGTCCTCGGGCGCGCAACGCCTTGGAAAGGGCGAAAATATTGCGCATGTCGTCATCCACGATCAGAATGGTGCGCTCTTTGAGGATGGGATCGAAATGGATCGACGCATTGAACGCCGGAGCCTCGGGGCGGGCCGTTCGACCGACGTTGCTCTGCACCTGATGCAGAAACAGAGCCACCTCTTCCTGCAATCGTTCCGGGGAGCGTTCCCCCTTGATGATGATGTGATCGGTGTATTGACGCAGCCGCAAGGTCTCCTGATCGTTCAACACCCGGCCCGAGTAGACGATCACCGGGGGTAGCGTTTTGTTTTCGCGACTGGCCCGTTCCAGCAGATCGAAGCCGCTCATGCCGCGCAGATTCAGATCCAGCACCATGCAGCAGAACGGTTCGGCGTCGAGTCGCGCCAGGGCCTCTTCGGCCTTGGCCACGCAGGTGGTCTTGACGGCGGCGGATTCCAGCAGCATGGCGATGGCCCTGCGGGATTGGGGATCGTCTTCGATCACCAGCACATGGCGGGGCTCCAGGGTTCCTTGTTGCCGGGCGATGCGTTGCAGCACCGTTTCGATCTGCTCTCGGCTCACCGGTTTGACCCAGTATTCCGAAGCCCCCTGGGCCAGTCCCACCGATACGTCATCCCGCGCCGAGATGACATGGACCGGAATCGCTCGTGTGGCGGCTTCGGCCTTGAGTTGACGGAGCACATTCAATCCATCCATGCCCGGCAGGGTGAGATCGAGAATCACGCCGTCGGGTCGATGACGGGCGGCCAGCATCAAGCCCTGCTCGCCATCTGCGGCCAGGATGGGCGTGAATCCCCGGGTCCGGGAGAGTTCGCCCAGAATGCGCGCAAAGATCGGATCATCCTCGATGATCAGGATCGCGCTTTGCCGGGACGGTTCGGAGAGGAGGCGCGAAGGGGGCTCTGTCGGAACCGGATGCGGCCCGGTGACGGGAGGAGCGGAGTCGCGTGCGGTCGGAGTCTCGCCGGCGTTGTCCGGGGGGGCGAGCAGCGGCAGCAGCAGGGTGAAGGTGCTGCCTTCTCCCGGGGTGCTGACCAGTTGAATCCGTCCGCCGAGCAATTTGGCCAGTTCACGGGCGATGGTGAGTCCCAGCCCGGTACCGCCGTGGCGTCGGCTGGTGGTGCCGTCGAGCTGCCGGAAGGCCTGAAAGATGCGCTCCTCCTGACCCGCCGGAATGCCGATGCCGGTATCTCGCACCGCCAGTGCGAGCCAGGGGTGACCCTGGGGATCGGTCACAGGTTCGGCTTGCACCGTCAGGGAGACTTGGCCATGATCGGTGAACTTGATGGCGTTGGCCACCAGATTGGCCAGAATCCGTCCCAGTTTGTGGGGATCGCTGTAGCAGATGTCCGGGGTTTCCGGCAGGATTCGCATCGACAACTCCAGCCCCTTGTCCCGGGCCAGCGGGTTGAAGCGACGTTCCAGATTGGTCAGCAGTTGGGTCAGTTGAATCGGCTCCCGGGTGGTTTCCATGCGTCCGGATTCGACTTTGGCCAGATCGAGAATGTCGTTGATCAGGTGCAGCAGATCCTGGCCGCTGTCGTGGATGATCTGGGCCGACTCCTTCTGATCGTCGTTGAGATTGCCTTCCGGATTGGTCGCCAGGGAGCGGGCCAGAATCAGCAGACTGTTCAACGGGGTGCGCAACTCGTGGGACATGTTGGCCAGAAATTCGGACTTGTAGCGCGAGGCCAGTTCCAGTTCCGCTGCGGTGCGTTCCGCCGCCTGCCGGGCCTCTTGCAAGGCGATGGCGTGGCGTTCCATGGTTTCGTTCTTGGCGAGCAGCGCTTCGTTGGCCAACTGGAGAGCCTCCCCCTGGGAGATCAACTCCTCTTCGGAACGGCGCAGCTCCATGGTTTGTTGTTCCAGGATGGCACTCTTGCTGCGCAACGTTTCGTTGATGGTTCGCAGCTCTTCTCCCTGGGTGCGCAGCTCCTCATGGGACTGGCGCAGCAGTTGCGCCTGATGCCGCGATTCGTTGAGCAGATGCCGGGTGCGTTGCAGACGGTTGAGGCTCTCCAGATTGATGGCGATGACCGGCAGGATGCTCTCCAGCAGGGTGTGATGGAGGGGGGTGAAGGGCTGAAAGGCGGCGAGTTCCACCACGCCCAGAGTGCGCTCCTGATATTTCAGGGGGGCGAGGAGCAGGTGGCGGGGTTCGCTCTCTCCCAGGGAGGAGGCGATGTTGAGATATCCCGGTGGCACTTCGTTGAGGTGAATGATTTCGCCGTTCTGGGCGCACAGACCCACCAGACCTTCGCCGACGGCAATGGAGGCGCGGGTATGGGTCAGTGCCTCCAGGGCGAATCCCCCCTGAAGGGCCAGATGATGCCGCTCCTCGTCGTAGAGATAGCAGGCTCCGTGGACCCCGGCGAGCAGACCCGCAAGATGATGAATCACCTGATGGGCGAACGGGGCGGGTTCGGTGATCTGCTGCAACTGGAGCGACAGAAAGTTGACCTGGCTTTTGATCCACACCTCTTCGTCAATGCGCCGGGCCATGCCTTGCAGAATGGTGATGGAGCGGGCCAGAGTGCCGAACTCATCCTGCCGGTGGGTGCCCGGCACCGCCCGGCTGAACTCCTTGGCGGCGATCTGGGTCACGGCGTCGTTCATTTCCCGCAGGGGACGGGCGATGGCCCGGGTGGCCATCGCCGCCACCACGAATCCGAACAGGATGATCCCTGAAAAGAACAGCAGGATAATCTTTCTGGAGGCCAGAATGGTCTCGTCGAATTCGTTGGCGAGTTGCAACTTCTTGTTTTGGGCGAACTCGGTGACGTAGAGAATGTTCTGGTCGATCCGTTCCATGCGGGCGCGATACTCGGGAGAGGCGCGCTGCGTCACCACTTCGCGGCTGCGGTTTTCCAGAATCAGGATCACCTCCCGCTGCAGCAGATGCCACCAGGTTTCCAGCAGCAGTTGGGTCTCCCGAACCCGGTCCATGTCGCCGAGAAACCGTTCCCGAACCACCTCCAACTGTTTTTGCAACTCCCCCCACGCTTGCTGGAGGTGCTGTTCGATCTTGCGGACCTCTTCCGGATCTTTGGTGGTCAGCAGCAGATCGCTGTGGAGACGGAGTTCCAGAACCCGTTTGTCCACGTGCAAGGTGGCGCGGGTGACGGTGAACGGATGTCGGATCAGACGATCGTGGATGCTGCTGAGCTGCTTGTTTTGCGTGTCGAAGAGCAGAAACTGAATGCACAACAAAATGATCAGAACGGCAAAGCCGATGGCCATCCGGTAGAGGATCGAAAACTGGTCGAAGAAACGAAACATCGGCTCACCTCAGGGGGGGGAGGGCTCCATGTTGGCGCGCAGCGCGGCTTGGAGTTCCGTGTCGGGCAGATCGCTCCGTACCACGGCTCGACCGAGGCGTTCGGGCAGGACGAAGCGGATTTTTCCCGCCGACACTTTTTTGTCATGGGTCATGGCCTCCAGGTAGGCCTCGACCGGATAGGCGGGCAGACGGGTGGGCAATCCGGCCCGTTCGATCAGGGCGCGTACCTGTTCGGCCTCTTCCGGCGGACACAGACCGAGGCGGGCCGCCAGATCGCCCGCCACCACCATGCCCGCCGCCACCGCCTCCCCGTGGAGCCAGCGGTCGTAGCCGGTCAGGGATTCGATGGCGTGGCCGAAGGTGTGACCGAAATTCAACAGGGCGCGGGTGCCGTGTTCCCGCTCGTCCTGGGCGACGATCTCCGCCTTGATGGCGCAACACCGGGTCAGCAGCTCCACCATCAGGGTTGCCTCGCCCGTCAGGATCGCCTCCAGTCGCGTTTCCAGCAGGGTGAACAGCTCCCGGTCCCAGATCACGCCGTATTTGATCACCTCGGCCAATCCGGCGAGCCGTTCCCGTTTCGGCAGGGTGTGGAGGGTTTCCACATCCATCAGCACCAGACAGGGTTGATGAAAGGCTCCGATCAGATTTTTGCCCAATGGGTGATTGATGCCGGTCTTGCCACCCACCGAGGCATCCACCTGGGCCAGCAGCGTGGTGGGCACCTGGACGAAAGGCACCCCACGCTGATGACAGGCGGCGGCAAAGCCGGTCATGTCGCCGATCACCCCGCCGCCGAGAGCCAACAGGGCATCGCCGCGCTCGAAACGGTTTTCGATCAGGCCATCGAAGATTCGTTGCAGGGTGATCCAGTTTTTATGGCTCTCTCCGTCCGGCAGAATGATCTCCGTGACCCGGAAGCCCGCCCCTTCGAGGGCGTCGCGGGTCTGGGCCAGGTAGAGGGGGGCGACGGTTTCGTTGCTGACCACGGCGATCCGTCTTCCCCGGAAACGGGATTGCAACGCGGAGCCGAGTCCGGCGAGAATTCCGGAGCCGATCAGGATGTCATAGGAGCGGGGACCGAGTTCCACGGTCAGGGAATGGAGCGGGATGGTCATGGATTCTGCTCGATGATGCGGGGGGTGAGAAAGACCAGCAGTTCGACCTGTTCGTTGTTCTGGGTTTCCTGCTTGAAGAGCCAGCCCACCAGGGGAATCTGACTGATCTGCGGCACGCCGACGGTATTGTCGCTGTCGTTGGTGCGGTAGATGCCGCCGAGGACGATGGTTTCTCCATCCTTGACCAGGGCGCGGGTTTTGATCTCCTGTTTGTTGATCGGAGGGGGAGCCGCGCTGTTGCTGGTGCCGGGGGTGTTATTGGTGGCCAGCACCTCCAGAATCACGAAGCCGGTGGGGGTGATCTGCGGGGTGACGGTGAGGCTCAGGGTGGCGTCGATGTAGGAATAGGTGGTGGTTCCGGTGGAGTCCCGCGTCGGATAGGGCTGACTCGATCCCTGGCTGATGCTGGCCGGCTGATTGTTGGTGGTGAGAATCCGTGGACTGGAGATGGCGGTCAATTTGCCGGTATTCTCCATCGCGCCGAGTTCGATGTCGAGATCGACCAGCGGGGAGATCGAGCCCAGATGAAAGCCGATGGTCCCGGCGGATGCGGGCATCAGATTGACATTCATCGGCGGGCTTTCGGTCATGCGGCTGCGGGGCGCGGCGGCACCGGTGGCGTCATAGGTTTGGGATTCGTAGGCGTTGCTGATGCTGCTGGAGAGTCCCCACTTGTCGTTGCGTTTATAGTTGAAGCCCCAGTTGATGCCGAGCGATTCCAGATTGCGTCGGGTCACTTCGACGATGCGGGCCTCGATGAGCACCTGGGGAATGGGACGGTCGAGTTTGGCGACCAGATCCCGGATCTGGGCCAGATTGCCCGCCACATCCTTGACGATCAGGGTATTGGTGCGCTGATCCAGGGAGACGCTCCCCTGATTGGAGAGAATGCGGGTTCCTTTGGCCTGATCCCCCTCTTGCAAGAGCGTCTTGATCTTGTCCGCCTGGGCGAAACTGACCGGGATCATCTCCGTGACCACCGGTTCCAGTTGTTTTTTATTGTTCTGTTCGGTGATGCGGGCCTCGGCGGATTTTTGGATTTCGGCGAGGGGGGCGATGCGCAGCACGTTGCCCTGGCGCACCTTGCCGAGCTGTTTGGCTTCGAGCATCAGGTCCAGGGCCTGATCCCAGGGCACCTCGTCGAGACGCATGGTGAGGGTGCCGGAAACGCTGTCGGCGAGAATGATGTTGATCTTGGCGATCTCCGCCATGAAGCGCAGCGCGTTCTGGATGTCGATCTCCTTGACATCCAGCGACACCTTTTGTCCGACATAGGGCAGCTCCTCCGGGGCGGGCTGTCCCGGCAGGGTGTTGGGTTTGACCCGGATGATCAGCTCCCGATCTTTTTGCAGCAGATCGTGCGGGCCCGCGTGCGGATTCAGGCGCACCGTGACGACGAGATTCTCCCCCTCGGGTTTGAGATCGACCGCATCCACCGGTCCGCCGAAGGCCCGGACATCCATGCGTCGGATCCACTTTTCGGCGGCCTTGGTTTTCTTGAGCTGGATGGTCAATTCGTTGCCCTGGCGTTGGCCGTGGCTGGCGAACCCTTCCCGGTCGAGCTGGATGCGGGTCAGGGCATCCTCGCCATCGCGCGCGAAGCTCACCTGGGTGACGGAAGGGGTTCCGGCCACATCCGCCCGTTGGGTCAGATGGATCACCGGACCGCCGTTCTCCCGGCTGGCGCGATAGGCGATGCCCGCATGGGCCAGATCGACGATCAGACGGCTTTTGCCCGGCGCGCCCGCCAGTTGAGCCCGCAGAGCCTCCGACGTGGCGGCGGCGATGGGACGGGGCTCGCCGGGACCGCTCATGCCTGGCAGATCCACCACCATGCGGGGCGGATCGTCGGTGCGGAAGATTTTCGGATCCGGATAGGGGCCGGTGCCCAGAAAACGGATTTCACTGCCTTCGGCGGTCCGGCTGATGCGGACATCACGAATTTCGGGACGGTTTTTGCTCTCCTGGGCCTTTTTCGCCAGGACGGTCAACTCCAATCCTTCCGGGCGTTCCTGGAGATCGTATTCCAGTTGCGCCGGGAGGGTCAGTTCCAGTTGGCCATCGTGCTCCGGGGTTTCGCCGGGAAAGATGCCGGTGATGGTGGACAGATTGACCAGACGGGGTTGAATGGTTCCGTCGAGGGGTGTTTTCGGGAAGATCATCAGGATCCGGGGGGGATCGCTCTTGGGATAGAGGTGATGGGTGAAGGCTCCGCTGGCCTTGATGGAGAGGGTGGCACCTCGGGCATCCTCGCGCGCGGTCACGTCGAGGATGCGGGCCGAGCCCGACGCGACCGGAGCCGGGGGGCTCTCCGGGGTTTCGGCGACGGGGGCGGGCGGGGTGGCCAGACATCCGGCGAGCAGCAGCAGCGCGAGCATCGGCGACAACAATGGAAGTGCGGGGCGCATCATGGGCTTTTCTCTTCCTGCAACCGTAGGGTGATGATCCGGGGGGTGCCATTGGGCGTGGGCGGTGGTTCGTGGAGGATCACCACCCCGTCGCCGATCTCCGCGACGACCCCTTCCCGCATGCCGATGTGATATCCGATGCGGATCAGATGTCCTTTGCCCTGGGGATCCTGCACCATGGCCGCCGGCGGCCACCCCTCGCGGGAGCGCAGAATGGCCACCAGCTTGAGGCTGTCCAGTTGAAAGGCCTCCAGGGGCTCTTTGGGACGGGTCGGGGCGCGCGGCGCACTCTCCCCATCGGCGACGGGGTTTGGTTCCACGCCGGCGGGGGGCTGAAAGGGATCCCGTTTGCCCTGAAGCGCGTAAGGCGGCTCCTCTCCGGCGGGGGGCGGGAGCGGGGAGGCCGTGGCGGGATGGATGGCCCATCCGGCCAGGAGCAGCAGGAGGGTCGGACGTTTCATGGATTCAGGTCATCCTTTTTATTTTTGTCCGCGCCCTTGTTGCCCGCCTTGGCATTTTTGAGTTTTTTCTGGGCCTGGGCGGCCATTTCATCGGCATCCAGAAAGCGGTAGGTGGTCGCCTTGGCCGTGGTGAGCAGGGGGCCGGTTTTATCCGGTGCCATCACGATGTCGTGGATCGTGACGATGCGGGGCATGCGGGCGATCGTTTGCATGAAAAGTGCCGTTTCGTGGAAATTGCCTTGAAGCTGCATCTCCACCGGCACCTCGGCGTGAATGTCGGAGAGCAGTTCGGCCTTGGGCGCGAACAGCAGAAAGGTGAGTCCCTGTTCGTGTCCGGCGTTGGAAATGTCGGTGAGCAGGGCGGGAATCTCCTTGCGGGAGGGAAGCTTGCGCACCGCTTCGGCCTCCTGGAGTTTCAGGGCCGCCAGCTCCTTGCGCATCTCCGGCAGTTTGCGCAACATCGACTGGCGGGACTGGATGCCCTCTTCGAGCTTGGCGATCTCCCCATCCAAGGTTTCGATGGTGGTTTGAAGCTCCCGGAAAAAGAGCTGCCAATATCCGGCGGCGATCACCACCAGAATTCCGGCGGCGATGCCGGTTTTCTGCAAAGGCTTGAGCCGCAACAGTCGGCCTGGATCGAATCCGAGTTCCATGGTCAGGGTTTCTCCCCTTTTTTGGCGTTCGGTTTGGCCTTGGGATCCTCGGGCGGGGTGGGCGGCGTGATTTGCGCGGTCACGGTGAACTCTTTCATCTCAAGCTGATCCTTGGCCGGACGGGCCACACGGGTCAGATCCACATGATTCAGATGAGGAGATCGCTCCAGCGCGCTCATGAAGTCGGCCACCAGGGCGTTGGATTGGGCTCTGCCGGTCAACTCCAGACTCGATTGTTTCGTCATCAGCCGGGTGAGCCAGGCCTTTTCCGGAATCCGTTGGCTCACGCTGTCCAGCACCCGCAAGGTGAGATCCCGCGAGCGGCTCAGTTGGGCGATCAGTTCCAGCCGTTGTCGCACCAGATCGCGTTTGGCCTTGATTTCGGCGATCTCTCCGAGTTGCTGATCCAGTTTTTTCAGGTGCTCTTCGTGTGCGATCTTTTGGGCGGTGCGTTCGGCGATGTGCGCTTCCACCTGCAGATTCACCAGAAAGGCCATGCCGATTCCCACGACCCCCACCACGCCCCAGATCATGAACAGCCGGTTGACCTTGGCCAGACGGCGCGCCGGACGATAGGGCAGCAGATTGATCCGGATTTTCATGGCGCGTCTCCCCGCAGGGCCAGTCCCAGGGCCACCAGATAGCCGGGGGCGTTTTTCGGATCCAGTTGGGGGGGCAGGGAGCCGTGCAGCCCGGACCAGGGGGTGATCACCCGAACCGGCAGGTTGAGCAGCGATTCGAGCGTGTCCGGCAGCTCCGCCAGAGGCGCGCAGCCCCCTCCCACCTGGACCGAGGTGATCTGCTGATTGGGGTGCCCCGCCAGATGAAAATCCATCGATTGCCGGATCAGCGTGCCCATCTGTTCCAGAAAGGCCTGCACCAGGGGATCCCGCGACTCCGCCGACCAGGGGCGACCTTGGGTATCGGTGCCGAGTCGGATCATCCGGTCGGCCTCTTCGAAGGAGCAGGAGGCGTTCTGCTGTAACTCCTGCAGCAGCCGTTCGCCGCCGAAGGCGTGATCGCGGGTCGATTCCGGCAGACCGTTGACCAGAATCGCCACGCTCAGATGGGAGGCTCCGGCGTTGACCAGGGCGGTGGCGGGGATTTTTTCTCCCTTTTCCGGGGGTGCGGCTGTGGTCTTGCTTTTGCCTGTGTTCTTGTGCTTGACCTGCCCGTCGCCGACAGCGGAGAATATGTCGTAGGCGTTGGCCATGCTGAAGAGATCCAGATCGCACAGGACCGGATTCAGACCCGCTTCCCGTGTCGCCTCCAGCCGGTTGTCCACCAGCTCTTTTTTGCAGGCGGCCAGCAGCACTTCCATCTGTTCCGCGCCCCGCTCCAGAATCTGGAAATCGAGATAGACCTCTTCGATGTCGAAGGGGATGTGTTCTTCGGCCTCCAGAGCGAGTTGATCCTCCAGATCCATTTCGCTCATCAGGGCGAGCGGAATCCGTTTGAGGATCACCGACTGTCCGCCGACGCCGATGGCAACTCTTTTGCATCCGATGCGGGCTTCGGTCCACAACTCCCGGAGAGCCTGGACCACCACCTCCTTGTCCTTGACCTTGCCACCGGTCACGGCCTTGGGAGGCAGAGCTTTCCACCCGATCCGGTGGAGGCTCCATTTGCGGCCCGAGCCGCGCAGTTCCACGGCCTTGATCGCGCTGGTGCCGATGTCCAGACCGACAATGGGCTTGTCGAGAGAACCAAATGGGAACATGGCGTTTCTTTCGGTCCGTTTTGCTATGAGGGATCTGGACGGATGGAGCTGAATCGTCTAAAAAACAGGATCACTTTAATGGAAGTGGCGAGCAGTGGCAATGCACCCTTTGTCACCTGCCGCGCTTTCGTCTCGTTCACCCGACCATGAAAGGCAGATTTCACCATGGGTACGGTACGCAAGAGAGGGGATTCTGGCCGGGAGGCCATCGAACCCGATCTGTTTGATTCGCTTTCCGAAGAGCCCCGCGAGCCCGATCTGTTCATCGATCCTCCCGAGCCCAGGCGATCCCCATCCCCGACGCCGACCTTCAAACCTCAGGCGTCCGAGATGGCGTTGCCGGAAAGCCGGATGGATTTCGAGCTTCCGTCTCCGGTCGCGTCGCCGCCCAAGACGGGTGCCAAATCCGCATCGCCTCCACCGCCCAAATCCCCCAGAAAAGCCTCCGGCTCCTCCGGAGGATTCTGGAAATGGATCAAGCGTCTGTTTTTCCTCGGCCTCTTTTTTCTGCTGCTCGGCGTCGCCGGAGCCTGGGGCATCTATCTGCACTTTTCCGAGGGACTGCCCACCCTGAAAAGTCTCGCCGATTATCGCCCCAATCTGCTCACCCGGGTCTATGCCCGCGATTATCAGTTGATGGGTGAATTTTACATTCAGCGTCGTCTGTTCATTCCCCGCGCCGAAATGCCCCAACGGCTCATCGACGCCCTGCTCGCCATCGAGGACTCCCGCTTCTATCAGCATCCCGGCATCGACATGACCGGCATCGCCCGTGCGTTCGTCACCAACCTCAAGGCTGGCGGACGCAAGCTCCAGGGGGCCTCCACCATCACCCAGCAGGTGGCCCGCACCTTCCTGTTGACCTCGATCAAAAGCATGGAGCGCAAGGTCAAGGAGATCATCCTCTCCTTCCAGATCGAAAAGCGGTTCACCAAGGATGAAATTCTCGAACTCTACTTCAATCAGATCTACATGGGGGCCGGTGCCTATGGCGTGGGAGCCGCCGCCCATGCCTATTTCGCGCGGGATGTCTCGGAATTGACGCTCGGTCAGATGGCCCTGCTGGCCGGATTGCCCAAGGCTCCGAGCTATTACAGTCCGTGGCGCGATCCGGAAAAGGCCCGTTCCCGTCAAAAACTGGTGCTCAACCGGATGGTGGAGCTGGGTATGGCCACCGCCGAAGAGGCGGCGGAAGCCAGTGAAGCCCCGTTGAATCTGGTGCGTCCCAAGGAGTCCCTGGAACAGATCGCTCCCCACTATCTGGAACATGTCCGCCGCACCATCCTGGATGAATGGGGCAGCGATCAACTGTTCAACGGGGGGTTGGAGGTGCATACCGCGTTGGATCCCCGGTTGCAGAAGAATGCGCAACAGGCGGTGCATAAAGGGTTGATCGAATACGATCGCCGTCATGGTTATCGCGGACCGGTGGCCCATATCGCCGATGTCGGCCTGCAGGGGCGGGGAGCCTGGCTGAAGAGTCATGAAAAAACCCAACAGCCCACGACCGGTGGATTTTATCACGCCCTGGTGCTGGAGGTGCCGAAACAGGGACCGGCGCATCTGCTGTTGACCTCGGGCAAGGAGGCCCAACTCCCCCTGGAAGGGATGAAATGGGCCCGCCCCCGACGCAAGGATGCCAAAGACAACAGAGAAAAAGATCTCGGCCCGGTCCCGAAGAAAATTTCCGATCTGCTCGCGCCGGGAGATGTGATTCTGGTCGAGCCCCCGGAAGGCAAGCGTACCCATTACGCCCTGGCCCAGGAGCCCAACGCCGAAGCGGCATTGGTCTGCATGGATCCCCATACCGGTCAGGTGTTGGCCATGGTCGGCGGGTATGATTTC
>JADGBU010000003.1:28610-29172 GCA_015231295.1 Magnetococcales bacterium
TTCAAGCCGTTCATCTATACCGCCGCCATGGACAAGGGCTATTCGCCGGTGGATCGGGTCGATGACAGTCCTTTGCCCATCACCTATCGGGATCCCAATACCGGAGAGTCCAAGGTGTGGCAGCCGGAAAACTATGAACGTCGCTATTATGGACCGACCACGTTGCGGGTGGCCTTGACCCACTCCCGCAATCTGGTGACGGTGCGATTGGCCAAGAGCATCGGCATTCCCTATATCGCCTCGTACCTGAAAAATTTTGGCCTGGAGGTGCCTTCGGATCGGCAGGATCTTTCCCTTTCCCTGGGATCGCTCGGTTTTTCGCCGCTCAAGATGACGGCGGCCTATGCGGTCTTCGCCAATGGCGGCAAGCGGGTGGAACCGGTCTATATCGCCCGAGTGCAGGATCGCTTCGGACGCACCGTGTTCCGGCACGGGGGCGGGGATTGTTTACTGTGTCATCAGGAGCCGGAACGGATCATTCCGCAACCCGGCGAGTCGATCAATACGCCGAAATTCGGCAAGCCGACTCTGAATCCCGCCAGCGTCTATCAGGTAGTCAGCC
>JADGBU010000003.1:29249-62212 GCA_015231295.1 Magnetococcales bacterium
TCGCGACGCCTGGTTCATCGGCATTTCGCCTTCGCTGGTGGCCGGGGTGTGGGTCGGCATGGATGATTTCTCCATTCTCGGCGAAACCGGAGGGACGGCGGCGTTGCCGATCTGGATGGATTTCATGCAAGAGGCGTTGCAGGGGCAACCCGCGACCGATTTTGCCGTGCCGCCCGGCATCTCCCTGGAGGAGATCGATGCCGAATCCGGCACGCTGCCCGGACCGCATACGGCCAATCGGGTGTTTGAAGCCTTCAAGCCTGGTCAGATGCCCGCCGCCATCGCGAGCGCGCCTGAAGAGAGCGGTTCCGGAGGGGGCGGCGATGTTCAGGGTGAGGAGGCGGGGATCTCTTCGGAACCGGCGACTGCGCCCGCGACCGGGGGTGTGGCTCCCGCGCCGGCGCGGGGCGGTGGGGTGAGTTCCAATCCTGGCAAGGGCACGTCGTCGGGAGGGGGTGTCGGGGCGATTCCGGGAATCGGGCGTCACGGGCAGGGGGAGATGGACGGCGGCTTGTATTAAAACATCACGGGTCCAGGGGGATTATCCCCCTGGTGGGGTCCAGGGGCGAAGCCCATGGTGGGGTCCGGGGCGAAGCCCCGAAAGCGACCATCCCGATTTCGCGCTCCGACCGGTCAACGGGAAGGCGCGGCAGGGATGTTCAGCAAAGGCCGGGAGAATGGAAATGGC
This sequence comes from Magnetococcales bacterium, assembly GCA_015231295.1. Classification (GTDB taxonomy): domain Bacteria; phylum Pseudomonadota; class Magnetococcia; order Magnetococcales; family Magnetaquicoccaceae; genus Magnetaquiglobus. The sequence continues at coordinate 29,938 of JADGBU010000003.1, forward strand.
GACGAGTCAAAAAAGCAGCAGCAGGATTCGGCTGAAAGAATTAACGATAGAGAACTTCAAAGCGATCGATCATATCACTTTAAAATTTGATCCGCCCAGGATGCGGGCTGACCCTGACATTTATGTCATGGGAAGCCGTAATGGTATTGGAAAGACATCCATTTTGGAATCCTGTGCTCTCATTTTTCTTGCGGCGTATAGTGGCGAGGAAAAGTTCAATATTGGAAAAATTCCTGAATTGTCAGTCAATTTGTCTGAATTGTTTGTGCGATCAGGAGCAGAGAAATCAAACTTGATTGGAGTGTTTTCTTCTGGTGCTATTAATTTGACAATTCATGTTCAATTATCGAAAAAAGGTGTTTTAAGTGTTACAGGAGATCGGGAGAGAATTAAGAAAATATTTGAGTCTGCAGGGAATCGTCCTGCTGAGGATTTGACGGAACGTTTTTTCATGTTGTTGGCAGGATTCAATATGGAGCCTGTCACCATGCCTCCATGTTTATACTTTCATAGTTACCGTAAAGTACAAGAGGGTAATCCTGAGCTTGGTATGATGGTTGAGTCAGAGATGATGATGCATCGACGTATGGTCAGGACTTCCTATGGGAGAATGCGCATTTCTCCTGGTGACAATGTGTTTGTCAGTACATTCAAGTTGCATATTCTGCGCGCCATGATGGGAAGAGCCAATCTTTTTGAGAAATTGGACAGTAAAAATGCTGATGAAACATTTGAAAAGTTGAATGGTTTGATTTTGAGATACGCAGGCGGGACAATCGAAAAATTGCGTCCATCTTTGGATAATACTGTTGATTTCCGGATAACGCCCAAAAACGGGGGCGATTCGTTTGCTTTTGATGGACTCAGTTCTGGCCAGAAAGAGATCATCTCCACGCTCTTTTTGGTTTGGCATTATACGAGAAATCAGCCTTGCATTGTTTTGATCGATGAGCCGGAACTGCATTTGAATGCCGAGTGGCATCGTGATTTTGTTCAACAGATATTCAAACTTGCGCCAGAGAATCAATATATCTTTGCGACTCATAGTGAGGATATTTTTAAGTCGGTCAATGATGATCGTCGTCTTTTTCTGGGGATGGAGGAAACATCTTCCCAATCGGTTCATCAGAATGGAGAGGACAGGCCATGATATCGGTTCGTGTTGGAGGTTCTCCCGATTTGGCTCGCCAAGGCCGGGCACGCCATAAATTATTTGTCGAAGGTCATGGCGATGGGCTTGACGTAGAAGCTTTAAAGATTTTCCTTCCCATGATTGACATCGAACCCATGGGTCCAGCTCATCACCTGAAAAGTGTTGCCACCGCCCTCCATCCGCACCATGCCGACTACTATTTTTTGGTTGATCGTGATCATCATGATGACCAAACGGTTGAAAACTCCTGGAAAAATTTCCCGGACACATCAAGATCGAACCTGTTGATTTGGCGAAAGAGGGAATTTGAGAATTATTTTCTTGATCCGGATTATCTCCAGAAGTCGCAATGGCTAAAATCGACCTATAAGGGAAAAACGGGGAAAGCAAAACTGGAGCAGAAGATTCTCAATTTTGCAAATCAGCGTATTTTTATGGATGTCGTCAATCGGGTGATTCTGAAGGTCCGGGAAGATCAAAAGAACACCTGGATTGATCTGTTCAGTAATCCGGATAAGTGCAAAGATAAAGAAATGGCCAAGGAAGCCTTGCTTGGCTTGGAGACGTTTCAAAAAAGAAGTAAGGATGTTTCTGACTCGGTAAATGGTTGCAATCTGGAAAAATTATTTGAGGAGTTTTTTGAAGAATTGTCTGGGGGATGCGTCCCGTTATCTTTTGGTCGAGGGCGGTGGATTGACCATATGAGCGGGAAAGAACTACTGACGCAGACCATCAACAATTGCTTTCAGGTGAAGGATTCTGAAGGACGTGAGGTTGAAGAAGGCAAAATTGTGATTGTGGAAGTCGTCAAGGACTTGATGAGATTGGGCATTGAATCTCAGCCAAGAGATTTTCAGGAGTTGTATCGCCTGATTGATCAGCGCACGCTTGGGGCGTGAGCAATCAGGTGGTGATGGTAGTACGCTGACTCGCGCCTTTCAGGCGAGCATCGGGGCCGGAAGCGGCAGAAGAGCCTGGCGCATTTTGGTCAGAGCGCGTTGCTCCAACTGACGGACCCGTTCCCGGGAGACGCCGATCTTGCGTCCGATCTCTTCGAGGGTGAGCGGCTGGTCATCGAGGATGCGCCAGGAGATGATGGCCCGTTCCCGTTCGTTGAGCACCTGCAACGCCTGAATCGCGGCACGACGATTGATGGTCGCCGCTTCGGCGGCCAGGAGAGAAACCTCCTGATTGCTTTGTTTGTCCGGGATGAGATTTTGCAGCTCTTCGCCATCTTCGAGGGCGCAGCGGTTGAGGGAGTCATCCCGGCTGGAAAGACGCACATCCATTTCCAGGATTTCCTGGGTCTTGGCACCGAGTTTCTGTCCCAACAGGGAGGCTTCATCCCGATCGAGGCGTTCGATGGAGCTTTTGTTGCGTCGCAGGCTGAAAAACAGTTTGCGTTGCATGGCGGTCGTGCCGATTTTCACCAGACTCCAGGAACGCAGGATGAACTCCTGAATCGAGGCCCGAATCCACCAGATGGCATAGGTGGAAAGACGAAATCCCTTGTAAGGATTGAATTTTTTCACAGCCTGCATCAATCCGAGAGAGCCTTCCTGCACCAGATCCATCAAGCGCATGCCATAGTCGGTATACTCTCTGGCGATCTTCACCACATAACGCAGATAAGAAGAAACCAGACGGTGGGCGGCGTGGAGATCCCCATGTTCGTGATAGCGCACCGCCAGTTGAAACTCCTCCTCCGGGGTGAGCAGGGGGAACTGGTTGATTTCGCCCAGATAGCGAACCAGATCCCCTTGATCGGAAACCGGAATCAGTGCGTTTCCTGTCGTGGGTTTCATGGTGCCTCGAAAACGTGATAGAGTGATGGCGCAGATGCGGGATGAACGGAATGCGAGGCATTAGAAAAAAACAAAGTTATCAAATCGACGATTTTCATAGGGAGTATTATATGTCAACAGGGTTCTCCGTCAAGGGATGGCTCCGTTCCGTGCTCTTTTTCGGGCTGTTTGTGATCGGTATCGTCCTGTTCGGGCTGTGGATCACGGTGATCTGGCCGCTGGTCCCGCTGGAGCGACGTCGCAACGGGTCGGCGGCCTGGTCCCGGTTCACGCGTCGGCTGCTGTCGTGGAGCTGTGATCTGCAGGAGCGGGTGGAAGGGCTGGAAAATCTGCCGCCGCCTCCGTATGTGATTCTCTCCAAGCATCAATCCGCGTGGGAGACGGTGGCGTTTGTCTCTCTGTTTCACCCGTGCGCCCAGGTGCTCAAACAGAGTCTGACGTGGATTCCGGTGTTTGGATGGGCGTTGCTCTCCACGGGGCAGATCGCCATCGACCGCAGTCGGGGGGTGGCGGCGTTGCATCGGCTCCATGAACAAGGTGCCCAATTGTTGGGTAAAGGGGTGGCGGTGCTGATCTTTCCCGAAGGCACCCGGTCGCCTCCGGGGGTGGCGGGAAAATATCATCCGGGGGGGGTGTCGTTGGCGTTGTCCGCCGGCGTGCCCATCGTGCCGGTGGCCCACAACGCCGGAACCTTCTGGCCACGGCGTTCGTTTTTGAAAAAACCGGGGGTGATCCGGGTGCGGATTGGTGCTCCGATCGCAACCGTCGGGTTGGGACGGGCGGATCGCAAGGCGTTGGTGGCCCGGGTGGAGACGACCATCGAGGCGATGACCGCCGAACTGGAAGCGGGCTGAAATCGGTACGGCCCCTGTCGGAAAGAGCGGAGCGCGTCGCCGTGAGGGTGTGTGAGGGTTTTTTTAATTTACTCCCACGGCGATGCTGCTACAATGGCATTCGGGTTTGTCGGGAATCGTGAAGCTTGTGGGAGAAACCTACTCGTGACAGGGGATCGGATCATGGATGGCGCAGGCAAGAAGTTGCAGGAAAAGGATGTGTTCGAGAACACGGTTGCGATTGTCCGGGAACTGTATGGCAAGGAGAGCTTCTGCGCCCGCATCAAGTCGGAGCAGATCGTCCTCGATATCGATGTGGAGCAGGGATGCACCAAAAGCGTGATGCTGGAGTATGGAAAATTCATCGTCTCCAGGGATGCCAAGGATGTGAATGGTCAATATGTCAAGCACGACATCCTGAAGGATCCGCAATCGTTTGAACAGTTCGTGTTCGTCGAAAAATTCTACGAGTACATGGATTGCAAAATCAATGATTTGACCGAGTACGAAATTTCCCTCCGGGAGTACGAGAGTCTGCTGAAATTCTCCCAGATCACCGCCAATCTCAACTACAAGATGTTTCCCGCCTTGATGGAATTCTTCAAGAAGGATTGCATGAACACCTTCCGTTCGGTGTTTAACAAGGAGCAGGCCAAGATTCTCAACATGCGACTCGGCGAACTGCTGATGGAATATCAGCCCTGAGGGGAAAAATCGGTGGCGGCCAGATGATTGGCCAGTCGCGCGAATTCGGCGATGGAGAGCGTTTCCCCCCGGCGTCCGGGGTCGATGTCGGCCTGTTCGAGCCAGTGGCGCGGGTCGTCGTGCATCACCCGCAGGGCGTTGGCCAGCACCTTGCGTCGCTGGCCGAAGGCGGCCCGGACCACCTGGGAAAAGAGTCGATGATCGGCGACCTCGACCAGCGGTGCTGTGCGCCGGGTGAGACGGATCACGGTGGAATTCACCTTCGGAGGGGGACGGAAGGCCGATGGGGGAACCTGCAACAGGGTTTCGATCTCCATCCACAGGCCGCACGGCACCGACAGGGCCCCGTAGGCCTTGGTGCCGGGAGCGGCGGCGATGCGTTCCGCCACTTCGGTTTGCAGCATCAGGGTCATCTGCGCGATGGCGTCCCGCTGCTCGATGAAATGCATCAGCAGGGGGGTGCTGATGTTGTAGGGCAGATTGGCCACAATCCGCAATTCTCCCCCCAGATGGGTCGCCAACTGTCGATAGTCCACCTGCAAGGCGTCGGCCCGCTCCACCTGCAGGCGACCCAGCCCGGCGGTACGGGCGTGCAGCGCGGGCAGCAGCTCCTCGTCGAACTCGATGGCCCAAAGCTCCCCCACGGCCCGCAGCAGCCAGACGGTCAGGGCTCCGGGTCCGGGACCGATCTCCACCACCCGATCTCCGCGCGTCACGCCGGAAGCCGCCACGATCTCTTGGGCCACCGACGCATCCGCCAGAAAATGTTGCCCCAGCCGCTTCTTGGCCACCGGAATCCGGATCGGATCGTTTCCGTTCACGCTCATCCCAGAAACCGCCGCACGCGGGGAATGAACTCCGTGGGCGTGAACGGCTTGTTGATGAAGTCGTTGGCCCCGAGACGAAAAGCGGTCTCACGGGTTTCGATGGTGTCGTCTCCGGTGACGAGAATCACCGGGATCAGCCGGGTCTTGGGATCCTGACGCACCTTGCTCAGAAAGGTGAAGCCATCCATGCCCGGCATCTGCACATCGCAGATGATCAGATGACAGGCCTGCGTCTGCAACACCTCCAGAGCCTGAATGCCGTTGGTGGATTCCTGGGTTCGCACGCCATCGTTGTGAAGGAATGCGAGCAGAAGTTGACGGAACTCCGCGTCGTCATCCACGATCAGGGCCTGGGGGACCACCTCCGGCAGATGGGCGTAGAAGATGCTGCCGATGCCCTCTTTGGACTCCACGGTCAGATCTCCGTGATGGGCCCGCAACAGATCCCGACTGAAGGGGAGTCCATATCCTGTGCCATGCTCTCCGGCGGTGCCCACGGTCGATGTTTTCTCCTCCAGGTTGAAGAGTTTGGCCAAGCGTTTTTGACGGATGCCCACTCCCGTATCCAGCACGGCGAGGGTGGAGGGTTTGCCCGGCGGGCGCAGCAGCGTGATGCGATCCCCCCGATTGCAAAACTTGATGGCGTTGGTGAGCAGATTGTGCAACACCTCGCCGAACAGACTGGGATCCGCGTGCAGTCGAAAGGATTCGGGCAGATTGTTGACCACCTCGATTCCTTTTTGCTCCGCCAGGGGACGGATCGAGTCCAACGCCTTTTCGCCGGTGAACCGGGCGTTGAAAAAACGGGGCTCCGGAACGATCTTGCCGGTTTTCAGGCGGCTGATGTCGAGAATTTCATCGATCAGGGCGAGCATTTTGGCACTGCTTTCGGTGATCCAATTCAGGTATCCCTTTTGTTTTTTGCTCAGCGGATTCTTGGGGTCGTGGTCGAGGAGTTCCAGAAAGCCCAGAATCGAGGTGAAGGGGCCGCGCAGATCATGGGCCACCAGGGAGACGAATTGATCTTTCAGGTGGGTGGCCCGTTGGGCGGCATCCCGCGCCCGGAGCAGGGCGGCCTTGTCCTTGCGATGACGGGTGATATCCCGCAGGATCACCACCACATGCCAGGCGTTGCGGATCTGGACGGCGGATGAGGAGGCTTCCACCGGAAAGGTCTTGCCGTTTTTGCGCTTGACCATGAACTCGACCACCCGACCGATCATGGTGCCTTTGCCGGTGCGGCTGAAGGTCTTGAAACTGTTTTTCAGGCGCGTGGCGAACTCGGAGGGGGGAAGCAGGTCGAGGACCGGTCGTCCGAGGATCTCTTCCGGTTCCATGCCGAAGACGCGGGTGGCGGCGGGATTCCAGAAGGTGACACGCATCTGGGCGTCGAGGATCAGAATGGGATCCAGGGCCGCCGAGGCGATGGCATCGAGCCGTTCACGGGCTTCGTTCAGGACCAGGGCATCGGTTTCGACCCGTTTTTCCAGTTGCGCCTTGGCTTTTTGGAGTTCGGCGAGAGCCGCTTCCAGATTGCAGGCGGTGCGACGCTTTTCCAGCACATGATGGATCGCCCGATTGAGGCTTTCCACGCCCAATTCGTTTTTGCGCAGATAGTCATCCGCCCCCACCCGGACCGCTTCCACCAGGGCTTCATCCCCTTCGGTGCCGGTGAAGAGAATGCAACCGGCCCGACTGCCCATCGATTTGAGACGGCGAATCAGATCGATGCCGGATTCGTGATCGAGTCGATAATCCACGAAAGCGATGTGGGGATCGAGGCGTTCCACCTGTCGGAAGGCTTCTTCCCCGGTGGCGCAGGCGACGGGCACGACGGTCCAGCGGGTGAGCTTCTTGAGCAGACCCGACAACAAAGCCCGTTCCATCGGGTTGTCATCCACGATCAGGGTGTGTATTTCGTCGTCCATCTCGTTGATAGTCAATCGGTTCTCACACTTTTTCGGGTCAAGGGTCGCCTGCTTTGGTTGAGGCACGGGTTTGGGTGTGAAGCATAACACGTTTTTTCTCGATCCGGGGGGAACGGATCCTCCGGAAAGCAATTTTTTTCCTTGTCTGGAAGGGAAGGGAGAGGAGATGATCCGCTTTTTTGTAAACAATTCTCAGTTGAGTGGCAAGATGGGAAGCCTCGGGAGGTGGAGCGGAGGTTTGGACGGTGGGGCCGAAGGGGGTGGAGTCCCCGAGTCCAACGGTGTGAATGATGCTTTGGTTGTTCGAGGTCGGTGGAATGATTCAGGGGGGTGATGCCAGGGAGTGTCGATTAATCTTGATCGTGATGAAATGATAATGATAAACTGCAAGGTCTGATTTCCTGGCCTGTTACAATGGGTGACAGTTGGCGTGGACCGGAAGAAGGGGTCCACGATGCGGGTGGTGGGGCGACGGTTGGACTTATGAATGACAAACAACACATTCTGATCGTCGAAGACGATCCGGTGACGCGCGCGTTGATCGCGGCCTATTTCGAACAGGAAGGTTATCTGGTTTCCGAGGCCGAGAATGGTGCCCAGATGTGGGCGCAACTGGATATCACGCGTACCGATCTCGTGTTGCTGGATATCAACCTGCCGGGAGAGGATGGCTTCTCCTTGACCCGTGCGCTGCGGATCCGCTCGGATATCGGCATCATTCTGGTGACGGCCCGCAAGGAGGATGTCGATCGCATCGTGGGATTGGAACTGGGGGCGGATGATTATGTCATCAAGCCCTTCAACGAACGGGAGTTGCGGATCCGGGTCAAGAATCTGCTGCGTCGCACCCGCAAACAGCGGGCCGAGGAAGAGGCGGCCATCACCCGATATCAGTTCAAAGGGTGGACCCTCGATACCGAACGCCGACGCCTCACCACCCCGGAAGGGGTCCATATCGCCTTGACCAATACCGAATATCTCTTATTGTCGGCCATGGTGCGCAAACCGGATCGGGTCTTCACGCGGGATCAACTGCTGGAAGCGATCAGCAGCCGCGATTGGACCACCAACGATCGCACCATCGATGTGATGGTCAATCGTCTGCGGCGCAAATTGAGCGAGCACTCCAATACCCGCATGCTGGAAACGGTCCATGGGGTCGGTTATCGCTTTGTCGTCGATGACTCCTGATTTCCCGGAATCATCCCGTATGTCCGTGCAATGGTCCTTTGATTTGTACGGATTTGCGTGTATTCTCTGGTGAAATTCCATTGATTCATCATTCCTGAGCCTTCTCCGGTTGTTCGGGCGTCGAGGGATGGTGCGAATACCGGAGACTCTTCATGTCCGACTTGGCGAATTCCAGTCGTATCCGGCCCGGGCGTTCCGACAAGATCAATCTCCTGGTTCTGATGGCACTGTTTCTGGTATGGTCCGCATCGTTTTGCTTGCCCCGTGACGCCCGCTCCGCAGACCGAAAACGCATTCTGATCGTCAGCAGTTACCATCGGGAATATCGGTGGTCTCAGGAGACCCAGCGTGGCCTTTCCACCGCGCTGCTGGATTTGGGGTATCTGGAGGATCCGGCCCAGGCCGAAACCCTGATCCGGGAAGATCGGGTGGAGTCGTCTCGGGTCGTGATCCGCAAGTTGTGGATGGATACCAAACGCAAGAGCGAAAAATCCGAGATCGCCAAAAGTGTGGCCCGGATTCTGGACGCGGCGCGCCAGTTTCAACCCGATCTGCTGTTGCTCGGCGATGACAACGCCACCCATTACATCGGCAGTCACTATCTGGATACCCCGGTTCCGGTGGTCTATTGGGGGATCAACATCTGGCCTTTGCGCTATGGTCTGCTCGACAGCGTGGAACGGCCCGGACATAACGTCACCGGGGTCTATCAGCCCGGATATCTGCGTGAATCCCTGGAATTTCTGGTGGAGTTGGTGCCGACGGTCCAGACTCTGGCCGTGCTCGGGGATGATTCGGAAACCAGTCTCGCCAAGATCAAGGATCTGCATCGTCAGGCCGAATCCGGGCAACTGCCGGTGCGTCTGGTGGCCACGGTGGTCACCAACAACGAGGCGGAGTGGAAAGCCGGAGCCCTGGAGTTGGCCAAACAGGCCGATGCCATCTATTTGAGCAATCACAACACCATCAAGGATCAACAGGGCCGCCCCGTGGATTCGATGAGCCTCGGCGGCTGGTATCTGCGTCATGTGCGTAAGCCCGATGTCGGCGATTCGAAGTTGCTGGTCGAGGAGGGAGTGCTGTGCGCGGCGGATGATTCCGGCTTCAAACAGGGCTTCGAGGCGATGCGCATGGCCGATCGGATCCTGGCCCACGGTGCGGACCCCGCCACGCTGCCGCCGGTCGCGCCTTCGCGGGGTCCGATCGTCGTCAATGCGGAGCGGGCGCGCATGCTTGGCATCGATCTGACCCGGCTGGATCGGAAACGGATCGAAGAGCGCGTCGAAGAGGCCGCAGCCCTGAAACAAACCCCGGAACCGCCATGAACGCGCTCGGCACCTCCATCTTTCATAAATTGCTCGGATGGTTTGTCGGGGTCGGGGTTTTGCTGGTTTTGCTGTTCGGATCGGTGCAATTTGTGGGGATCAAACGGCAGGTCGAGCAGGATATGACGCAATCGGCCCGTCACGCCCTGGTGGATGCGGCGGCCTATTTCGACAAGGGGCATGCCCTTCCCCTGGAGAGCAGTTTGCACATTCTGGAAAAACTCTCCGGCCTCGATGAGATGCTCCAATCCTGGGGCGAGGCCTCGCTCCTGATCAAACCCGATGTGGAAAAACAGTTTTTGCACATTCTGACCGCTCAGAAGGGGTGGCTGTTGTCGATCCGCTACTTCGACCGCCAGGGAGAGGAGCGGGTGGCCGTCGCCGATCAGAAACGGATGCGCGATTATCGTCAGCTCTCCAGTTCCGGCGATGAAGATCCTTTTTACCGGCAGGCCGGGACGCTGCACCGTCAATTGCGGAACTCACCGCCCGACCGCGTGCGTTATCTGGGTCCGTTTCGCATGTCCGATGGCCGTTGGACGATTCTCGCAGGTATCGCGAAATCGGATCCCTCCATCGGCGGGTTTGCCGGATCGATTCTGCTGCATTGCGATCTTTCTGAATATCTGTCAAAGATCAAGGAAATCAAAATATCCGGTCATCACGGGGTTCAGTTGTATCATCGATGGGGCGCGCAACTGATCTCCCTGGAGGATGGACCCGCTCTGCCTATGGAGCAACTGGCGGAACGGGTCGTGGTCGATCTGAAAATGGGGGATGCCGATTCCGGGATTGCCTTCAAGCTCACTTTTCGGATCACGCCGGAGATGGTGCATGAGGCCATCCAGAAGGAGTTGCAACCGGTGCTGCTGCCGATCGTGTTGATTCTGCTGCTGGTGACGGGTTTCGCCTATCTGGTGTCGCGCAAGCTGGCCGAGCCGATCATTCAGTTGCGTCGGGGCATGGCGGCCATCGGTCAGGGGCGGTTCGACACCACGGTCGCGGTGACGACACGAGATGAGATCGGTGAATTGGCGACCGCGTTCAACGGCATGGTCCGGGATCTCCAGGTGATGACTTGCGATCTGGAACGGGCCCGCTTCGAGGCGGATGCGGCCAATCGCGCCAAGAGTCTGTTTCTGGCCAACATGAGCCACGAAATCCGCACGCCGATGAATGCCGTGATCGGCCTGACCGATCTGGCGTTGCAGGCCGAACTGCTGCCGAAATCCCGGGATCATCTGAGCAAGATTGCCGACGCCTCCCACTCTTTGTTGCGGATCATCAACGATATTCTCGACTTCTCGAAAATCGACGCCGGACGGATGGAACTCGAAAAGGTCGATTTTCCGATGCGCGAGCCGCTGCGTCATCTGGCGGATCTGTTTCGGGTGCAGGTGGCGCAAAAGGGGATCGAGTTGATTTTCTCCTGCTCCGAAGCGTGCCGCGCCGCGTTCCATGGAGATCCTTTGCGCCTCGAACAGATCCTGATGAACCTGATCGGCAATGCGGTCAAGTTCACGCCGCCGGGAGGGGAGATCGAGGTGCGGGTCCGGCGCGAAACATCGGGTGGAGCCGCGATCCGGTTGCATTTCAGCGTCCGGGATAACGGCATCGGCATTCCCGCCGAGCTTGCGGCCCGACTGTTTCAACCCTTTTCCCAGGCGGATCTTTCCACCACCCGCATTCATGGCGGAACCGGTCTGGGATTGGCCATCAGCAAACGACTGGCGGAGTTGATGGGGGGCTCCCTCTGGCTGGAGAGTGAACCGGATCATGGAAGCACCTTTCATTTCATGGCGGACTTTCAACCGGCGCAATCCGATGCGTGGCCGGATCTGGGGCTGCCGAAGGCGTTGCGCCATCTGCCGGTGCTGCTGATCTCGGGACGCGCCGCCAGCCGGGAGGCCGTGAATGGCATGCTCGATCACTTCGGCTTCGAGGTGGTTGCGGTCTCCTCCCTCCAGGAGGCGGAACGGCAGGTCGCGTTGATCTGTGAACTGGGCGATCATCCGTTCCGACTGGTGGTGGTCGATGAGACGGGATTGAACGCGGCCTCTCTGGAACGGTTGCGCCAGGCGGCAGGTCAGACGACCTGGCGCGTGCTGGAATTGAGGGCACCGCGTTTCGCGCAGGAGCCGATGATCGAGCCTCCGGGGGTGCATCTGCTGGAAAAGCCGATCCACTGCACGGCGTTGTTCGAGGCGATCCTGGCCTGTTTCGGTTTGCGGCGGGAAGGGGAGCACCGTGCGGGCGGTGCGCGGATCGATCTGGCCGCGTACCGCACCCATCTGGAGGGGCGTCGGGTGTTGCTGGTCGAGGATCACCCGGTCAACCGGCAGGTGGCCCAGGAGAATCTGGAGAGCGTCGGCCTCGTGGTGGAGTGGGCCGAAAATGGTCTGGAGGCGGTGCATAAGGTGAAGACCGGTCGGCATGATCTGGTGTTGATGGACATCCAGATGCCGCAGATGGATGGGTATGAGGCGACCCGGGTGATTCGCGCCGATGCCCGTTTTCGGGATCTGCCCATCCTGGCCATGACCGCGCACGCCCTGGAGGATGATCGGCGGGCGAGTCTGGAGGCTGGCATGAATGGACATGTGAGCAAACCCATCGATCGTCGGCGACTGTTCGACACCCTGATGCGGTGGATGGTGCCGGGGCACGTATCCGCTTCCGGGAGTCCGGCGGCGGAGTGCATCCGGATGCCCAACGGGGGGGCGGAAATCGTGAGCGGAGTCGATCACGAGGCGTTGCTGGAGCGGATCAATCATAAATATTCGCTCTTGCAGGCGGTGTTGAGCGATTTTCTGCGCAACCATACCTCGATCGTCGCGACGTTGCGGCGGCTGCTGTTCGAGCAGCCCTCACCCGATCATCTGGAAAAGGCGCGACATTCGGTGCATTCGCTCAAGGGGGCGTCGGGGAATCTGGCGGCCATGGCGTTGTTCGAGGCGGTGCGGGCGTTGGAAACCGCCATCCGCACGGAGGAGCGACGGGAAGAGTGGTCGTGGCGACTCGATCGGGTGGAGGTGGAATTGATGGCGGTGCTGTCCGATATCACCCACTGGTTGCGCGAGATCGAACCCGAAGAGCCCGTGAACCCCCTGGTGTCACCGATGGGGGCACCCGATACGATGGATCGGTCGCAACTGGCTCTGTGGATGCGTGATCTGGATCGCATGCTGGAACGGCAGGATTTTTCATCTCAATTCAGCGTCGAGCGGCTGGGGCATCTGCTCTCTGGAGTCGAGACGGTGGATTCGTTGATCGAGGCGATGAATCGATTGGACTTTCCGGAAGCTCGCCGCCGGTTGCGGGAGTTGGCAGCAAGGCTCTCGGTGCGGTTGGAGGAGGGGTGAACTTTCGTGTTTCCGGTTTACGAATCGGCCCCTTCGTGGAAAACCTCCACATAGAGCGGACCGTTGGTGGTCATGAAGTAGCAGCGCGCGCTCTCCAAAGGATTGACCGGCAGTTGTTCATGTTCGATCCCTTGTACGATTCGGGGCGGGGTCAGGTCGATGCGGTCATCGATGCGACTTTTGAGGGCACCGGCGAGAATGTTGGTCAATTCGCCCAGGGCGTCCCGCGCCGTGTCGTTGAAAGAGTCGAGCGGCTCTCCCCAGAATGAGGAGGCCAACCCGATGGCCGCATGCATGGGTGCGGAGAGATGTACCCCTCCATTTTTGACACCCCGGAAAGCCACGATGGCGGTGACATCGGCGTGGGGGGTGTGAAAGGTCTGTCCATGGGGCAGGGTGATGGCTGGCCCCTCCTTGATGCCGATATCGGTGGTGAAAAAGGCCAATGCGGTTTCATGCATGGCATCCTGGATGGTCTTGATGAGCGCGGTCTGCTTAGACATGATTTGAGTCTCCTGGCAGGTTATGCGTTCCTGTGTCGCGTTTACCATTGGGGTCCAGGGGCCATTGGCCCCTGGTGGGGTCCAGGGGCGAAGCCCATGGAAATAAAAAATAAAAAGGTTTAATCAATCATGAATCGAATGTATTTTTTATTTCTAGATAACTTATATGGTTATTGCGCCGAAAAGAAGAAATTCTTTGCGGAAAGTATTTAAGACTCAGATGCAATGATAGCGGCATGAAATGCAAAAATCAAGATATTATTTGCGGTGATAGCAAGATTTTCCAGATCGACTCGTCTCCGGGTCGGGATGCCGGGTTTGGGCCGGTGCGCGGGTTGCCTCCCTAAAGGCACCGCCTGCGGCGGTTTGATGGGCGCGCTGCGCGAATGGCTGCGCCATTCGCTTGTTTGAAAAGCGCGCCAAAGGCAAGTTCCAAGGGCTTCGCCCTTGGATCCCACCAGGGGTCAATGACCCCTGGACCCCGTTGATGGGAGCTCCGACAGGGCACGTCGTGTCCGCTCCGCCAGTTCATGCCAGTCGCCGGGTTGACGCTGACGAAACAGACGCATGGAAGGATACCAGGGGCAATCTTCCCGACCATCGAGCCATCGCCATTCGCAGGAGGTGTGCAGCAGCGTCCAGACCGGAACCCCCAACCCGCCCGCCAGATGGACAATCGCCGTATCGGTGGAAATCAGCAGATCGAGATTGAGCAGTGCGGCGGCGGTTTCGGTAAAATCGTGCAGCTCCTCGGCCAGAGGGATGATTTCATGACGCCGTTGCAGCGCATCGGTGAGTTGGGCGGCGGGCGGACCCTTTTGCAGACTGTAGAAGGTGATATTCGGAACCAGCGTCACCGGCAGCAGATGATGCAACGCGCAGGCCCGTTCCCGATTGACCGAGGCCTCCGGATTTCCCGACCAGGAGAGCCCGACCCGTAAACCGGTTTTCGGTCCGAGTCGTTCCGCCCAGGCCCGGACCCGTTCGGCGGGCGGGGTGAGATAGGGAACCTGAGCGGGCAGACTCTCCAGGGTGGTGCCGAGAAGCAGCGGTAGGCTCATCAGCGGAATGTGTCGATCGTAATCGAAGGGGGGCGGATCGGCATCGTCCAGGGCGCGGGAGGAGATCCGATCCGCCAGAGGGGAGGCGGCAAAGAGCCGTTCCAACTCCGGACGACACTCCATCAGCACGATGCCGCCCCGCTCCCGGATCACCGGGGCGAAGCGGGCGAACATCAGGGCATCGCCGAAGCCCTGTTCGGTGTAGACGTAGAGGCGCAGGCCGGAGGGATCGGAGCCGTCCCATCGGGGCACGGGACAGATGCGGGGGGAGTGGTTGGGCACCCGGAATCGCCATTCGTACTCCTGCCACCCCTCCCGGAAGCGACCGGTCTTGAGCAGCGAGGCGGCCCGTCCCATATGGGAGATGGCACTCTCCGGATCGCAGCGCAACGCCTCCTGGAAATAGCTCAGGGCCGCTTCATGATCGCCCAACCCCTGCACGATCACTCCGAGATTGTGATAGCCGTTCTTGAGATTGGGATTGAGCCGCACCCCTCGCAGATAACATTCGACCGCCTCGGCCATTTTTCCCTGGTCGAGGCGCAGATTGCCCAGATTGATATGGGCTTCGGCAAGGTTCGGCTGGAGCCTCAGAGCGGTCAGGAGGCATTGTTCCGCCTCGTCGAGCCGTCCGGCGGCACTCAGGCAGGCCCCGAGATTGAAATGATAATGAGGCCGGGCGGGATTGCGCTCGATGGCCTTGCCCAACAGGTTGATCGCCAGGTCGGGGCGATTCATGGTGCTGGCGTTGAGCCCCAACAGATAGAGGGCATCGGCGTTTTCCGGATCCAGGGTCAGCACCTGGCGGATCAGGGTGTTGACCTGCACCGCATCCCGGCGCGCGAGGGCCGCTTGAGCCTGGGAGAGCAGAGCGGAGAGGGAGGAGGCATCGTTCATGAGCGGTGTTCCAGAGCCAGAGTGATGGCGCGAATCGGATCCTGCCATCGATCCGTGACCGTTTGCCGGAAAAGTCGCATCGAGGCATACCAGGGGGTGGTGTTTCGGGTCGAGCCCCAACGCCAATCCGGGGCGCGCGGCAGCAGAGTCCAGACCGGAAGACCCAGGGCTCCCGCCAGATGGGCGGTGGCCGAGTCGATGGAGAGGATCAGATCCATCCGCGTCATGATCGCCGCCGTGGTGGCGAAGTCGGTCAGATGTTCGTGGAGCGGGACCAGCGGCAGTTGCGCCAGGGTCGGGAGCGGGCCATCGCCTTCGGACTTTTGCAGACTGTAGAGCGTGATTCCAGGCACCTGTGCCAGAGGGAGCCACTCTTTCAGGGGGCAGGAGCGTCGTCGCAGGGGATCGTTGGCATGCAGGGGTTTTCCTTCCCAGATCACCCCCACCTTGAACGTCGATCCGGTCAGCCGTTCGGCCCAGAGTCGCGCCAGTTCCGGATCCGGAGTCAGATAGCCTTGGTTCAGCGGAATGGTGTCGATGGTGGTGCCGAGCAGCCCCGGCACCGAGAGCAGAGGCAGATAATAGTGAACCGGTTCATTGAACTGCGGATGATCCTGCACCTTCGCCACGCCGGGAGCCCGTTGCAGCAGACGAACCAGCGGCGTGGGAACCGTCACCAGCACGCGGGCTCCCATCCGGGCCAGCGGATCGGCGAAGCGGATGAACTGGATCATGTCTCCGAAGCCCTGTTCTCCCAGGAGCAGGATGGTTTTTCCATCGAGGGGTTCTCCCTGCCAGCGGGGCCGGTCCGGCAGGGGATGGGACAGACTGGGACGGTCGAGGCGGAAACGCCATTCATACTCCTGCCACCCTTCCGGATAGCGTTCCATCATCAGCAGGGTCATGGAAAGATTGACATGGGCGAGGGCATGATCGGGTCGCAGACGCAGGGCGGCGCGAAAACAGGCATGGGCCAGATCGGGCCGATTCCGGGATTTTTGACACAGACCCAGATTGATCCAGGCTTCGACGAAATCGGGTTGGAGTCGGGTGGCGTGGGTGAAACAGTCGATGGCCGAATCGATCGCCCCCTGATCCATGTGGAGATCCCCCAGGTGAAACCAGGCGGCTTCGCTGTCGGGAGCGAGACGGAGGGCCTCTTGCAACCGATCCATGGCGGGCGGGCGCGCCCCTTTTTTCTTGAGCAGCAGGCCGAGATCCAGTTGAAAGACGGCGTTGTCCGGCAGAATGGCCACCGCCTGACTGAGTGCGTCCAGTGCGCCTCGGGCATCTCCCAACTCCTGGCGCACCACGCCGAGCATGTGCAGCACATGGGCCTGACCCGGATGACGCTGTTTCAACGGCAGCAGTCGTTCCATGGCCTCGTGCCAGAGACCCTGTTCGACGCACCGGGCCACGGCGGCCATGGCCTCGCGGAGATCGTCTTGGGAGGATGTATGGTTCATCATGGTGACGGAACGGAGGTTGGAGAGGTGGATCGCTGCTCTCAGGCATGCAATCCTGGGGCCGTAAAGCGGGCATCTTTGAAATGGCCGGGAAATTGCTTGCTGCCTGCACGACGCATATCCTTTGAAAATCTTCAGCCTGGAAGGTCCGATGATGCCCGACACGACGCACGAGTTGTCTTTGGGTCCGTTTCTCATGAACCGGTTCGGGGAGCGGTATCTGCCCTCGGTGAACCAGGAGGCCTTTTCCAGGGTCGGATCGGACAATGTGTTTCAGCAGCAATACGGGGATTTTTTCGCCCGCGAGGATTCGCTTTATCTGATCGCCGGTTGCGATTCCGGATTGCTGGTGCAGTGGATTTTGCGCAAGAAGCGACCCGAGGGCTCCCGGTTCATTTTTCTCGATCACCCCGCGATTCTCCAGCGGTTGCGGGAGGAGGGGATTCTCCCGGAGGAGCTTCCCGCCGGCGTGCTGGCGACGACCGTCGATCGCTGGATCGTCGAGGCGGAACCGTTCTCTCTCAAGGAATATTTTTATCTCGATCAGGTCTTTGTGGCCAAATCGCTGGCCGTGGTCGATGGGATCCACGACGGTTATGTCGGCCTCTTCGGAGAGCTGGAACGGACTCTGGGACAGTATCGGCTGCAGGTGAGCCAGGAGATCGGCCATCGGGTCTTCATGACCAAGGGGCTGGAAAATCTTGCCGAAAACCGTACCCCCGCCAGTCGTCTGCAGGGAAGTTTTGCCGGACAGACCGCCGTGTTGCTGGCGGGTGGTCCCTCTCTGCCGGAGTCTCTGCCCTGGATCCGTCAACATCGGGCGCATCTCACCATTCTGGCGGTCGCCCGGGTGGCGGATCATCTGCGCCGCGAAGGGGTGGTGCCCGATCTGCTGGTGGCCATCGATCCCCATGGCGTGATCTTTCATCAGAGCAAAGGGATGCTGGGCTTCTGGCGGGAGAGTCTGCTGGTCAACATGTATCATCTCAATCCCGCCCTGCTCGCCCAGTGGAAGGGGCGCAGCGTTTACATGGGTCCACTCTTTCCCTGGGATAGCCCCCTGAATCCCGTCAATGTGTTCTATCCCGGCATCACCGTGGGCCATCAGGCGTTGGGGATTGCGGTGGATATGGGATTTTCGCGGGTGGTGCTGGCGGGGTTCGATCTCTGTTTCACCCGCGAGGGTTTTACCCATGTGGCGGGCAGCGTGGAACAAGAGATCGGACCCTTCATCGCCCGTGGCGATCTGATGGTGGAAACCAATGGCGGCTGGATGGCGGAGACCCGTCACGACTTTCTGAACGCCATTCCCAGTCTGGCCGCTCTGGCCCAGTATGCCGCAGAGCGTCACTGTCAGGTGATCAATCCCAGTCCCGCCGCCGCCCGGATCGACGGGGTGGCGCATCTGCCCTGGGAGAGTCTCATCCCGGAACCGATGGCGCGACCCGCTCAGGATCTGCTGCGGGAGCGGCTCCCCGCCGAAACCGGTGCCGATCGGCTCACCTTCTATCAGACCATCGATCAGGAGGTGGTGGCGGTCCGCAAGGTGGCGGCCAAGGTCAAGAGTCTGGCCCTGGAGGGGATCGAATGCAACGATGGCCTCTTCGGACGCCGGGGCAAAACGCCTGATTTCAAGTTCAAGAAGCGGATGGATGCCATCGAACGGACGCTCGACGAGGAGTATCGGGAGGTGAGCCGCCTGGTCAAGAAATGGGGACTGGGGGCCATGCTCAAGCTGAGCCGTCCGGACAAGGAGCGGGAGTGGAGCGATGAGGAGATCGAACGGGCCGGACGACTCTATTACGAAATCTATCGGGACAACGCCACCGCCCTGATCAAGCTGCTGGACGGGGTGCGTCAACGGATTCGCGCCAGACAGGAGGAGGAGAAACATCGTCCCGACTTCAAGACGCTGCTGAAACAGTGGCGGGAAGATGGAGAGCCGGGACGGGCGTTGGTCTTTCTGGAGCGGCGCGGCTGGAGTCTCGACGATCTGCCGGAATCGGTGCGTCCCGGTTTCCGGGAGTCTTTGGAGAAGTTTGAAGCCTTGCTGACCGAAACCGATCACGATTACAAAAAATACATTCTCTCGGTGCAGAGTTCCCCGCAGACGGTACGGGTCAAGGCCCAGGCGATGTTCCGCAACCGGGAACGGGATCGTCTGGCCCATTTCGCCTCCGGTCTGGAGAAAAGCACGCTGGTCGAACGTCCCGAACATCTGCATCTGATCCGGGGCTATCTGGCGGAACTCGACGGCGCGCACGAGCAGGCGGCGCGTCACTATCGTCAAGTCACCCATCCGGCCCTGCTGGCCGAGGCTCTGCAACGACTCTTCACGCTGGCCCTCCAGGGCGGAGATCTGCTGACCGCCCAGGCGGTGTCGCAGCGGCTTTCCGAACTCTCCGTGGCCCACATTCCGTTTCACGCCGAACTGTTGCGCCTCAACGGCCATGGCGCCACCGCCGCCGCCATCTACGAGGAGTATCTTAAACTGGTCCGCAAGGATTTCGTCTCCATGGTCAAGCTCGGACGGCTCTATCTGGAACTGGGTCAGCCGGAGCGCGCCCGGGAAACCTTCTCGCGCATTCTCGAAGAGGATCCGGACAATCAGGCGGTTCGCACCTTTCTCGCCGATCTGGATCGGGAGTCGGGCCGGTGACGCCCGCCATCCTGAAACGTGTGCTGCGTCGGGATTGTTCTTTGTTTCAGGCCGATGTGGAGAGTCGTCGTCCGGAACTGCTCGACGCCCTGAAAGGCTCCCGTCTGCTGGTGATCGGTGCGGCGGGCTCCATTGGCGGGGCGTTCAGCCGGGAGGTGGTGCAGTGGCCCGTGGCCGCGTTGCGACTGGTCGATCCGAGCGAAAACAATCTGGTCGCGTTGGTGCGGGAGCTGCGCGCCTCCTCCCTGACCCCCCCGGAGGATTTCGCCACCAGTGCCATCGCTCTGGGAACCCCGGAGTTCGATCATTTTCTGGAGGCGCAGCCGCCGTTCGATTATGTGGTCAACTTTGCCGCCCTCAAGCATGTGCGGGCGGAACGGGATCCGTTCACCCTGATGCGGATGATTCAGGTCAATGTGCTGGCTCTGGATGCGCTGCTGCAACGCCTCTCCCGTGGTTCGGGGGGGCGTTTTTTCTCCGTCTCGTCGGACAAGGCGGTCAACCCCGCCAATCTGATGGGGGCCAGCAAAGCCCTGATGGAACAGACCATGTGGCACTGGTCCGACCGGTTGACCGCCGTCACCTCCCGTTTCGCCAATGTGGCTTTTTCCGACGGCAGTCTGCTCCACGGATTTTTGCGCCGCATGGAGAAGCGGCAACCGTTGGCGGCTCCCCTGGATGTGAAACGCTATTTCATCTCGCATGAAGAGGCGGGTCAGTTGTGCCTGTTGGCCAGTGTGCTCGGGGGCAATCGGGAGGTGTTCATTCCCCGTCTGGAGGCGGATCAGGATCTGTCCACCTTCGCGGAGATCGCGGTGGCGGTGCTTCAGGAGTCGGGATACACCCCCCGGCTGTTTTCCAGCGATGACGAGGCGCGCCGCTTTGCCGCTTCCATGGGACCGGAGTGCCGGGAGTGGCCCTGCTGTTTCACGGTGAGCGATACCACCGGCGAAAAGGATGAAGAGGAGTTTCTGGCCCATGGCGAAGCGGCGGATTTCACCACCTATCGTCATATCGGGGTGATTCGGGAGCCGGCGCGGGATCCGGAAGGGTTGCAACGGTTTCTGACCACCATGCGCCGGTTGCGAAGCGAACCGCTCTGGGAGATGTCCGCCCTGGTGCAGGCCATGGAACAGGCGGTTCCCGCCTTGTCCCACCGGGTGGCGGGACGGGATCTGGATGGCAAAATGTGATCGATGACGATCGAGGAGCGATGATGGCGCGGATTCCACTGGCAGTGCCGGATTTGACGGGTAATGAGGCCCGTTATCTCCAGGAGTGCATCACCTCCACTTATGTTTCATCGGTGGGACCGTTTGTGGATCGGTTTGAATCCCTGGTGGCCGAGGCGAGCGGAGCCCGTGGCGCGGTGGCGGTCTCCTCGGGCACCTGCGGATTGCATGCGGCTCTGGTGGCTCTGGGGGTGGGGAGCGGCGATCTGGTGATCGTGCCCTCCTTGACCTTCATCGCCAGTGCCAATGCGGTGGCCCATTGCGGAGCCGCCCCCTGGCTGATGGATGTGGACCCTCTCACCTGGAATCTCGATCCGAAGGTGCTGGAGGAGCATCTCTCCCGGGAGACCCGGCTGCATCAGGATGGGACGGTGATCCATCGCTCCTCGGGACGGCGGGTGGCGGCGGTGATGGCCGTTCACACGTTGGGCCTTCCCGCCGACATGGAGCCGATTCTCGCTTCGGCGCGGGCGCGCGGTCTGCCGGTGATCGCCGATGCCGCCGCCGCGTTGGGCTCCTGGCATCGGGGCCGACCGGTGGGCGCGTTGGAGGCGGATCTGTCGGTTTTCTCCTTCAACGGCAACAAGACCGTCACCTGTGGCGGGGGCGGCGCGGTGGTGGGAGAGGATGCGGGATTGTTGAATCTGGTGCGTCATCTCACCACCACGGCCCGTCAGGGGAGCCATTATGATCACGATCGGGTGGGTTTCAACTATCGCATGACCAACCTTCAGGCGGCGGTGGGCTGTGCCCAGATGGAACGACTGGAGCCGTTTGTGGCGGCCAAACGTCGCATCCGTCGCCGTTACGATCAGGCCTTCGCCGATCTGGCGGGGGTGGTCTCTCCTTTTCCCGATCCCGCCGACAGTGTGGGAGCCTGCTGGTTTTCCGGATTCGTGATGGAACGGGGCGATCCCGATGGCGTGGAGCGGTTGCGGAACGGCTTGCAACAGATGGGGATCGATGCCCGTCCGTTCTGGAAACCGATTCATTTGCAGCCGCCCTATCGGGACGCGCCCTGTTCTGCCCAACCGGTGAGCGAGGCGCTGTGGTGGCGGGTGGTGACGCTCCCTTGCGGGACGGGTTTGCCTCCCGAGGATCAGGAGCGGGTCATTCTTGCCGCCCGGAAGCTGCTGACCGCTTGAAAAAGGGCGGAATGGGGATCCATTCAACGTCATGAAACCAATTTATCGACCTTAAGAAATGGCTCAGGAATTGCAATTCAGTGCATTGATCCTGCTTGGCGGGGGCGGCCATGCGCGGGTGCTGCGGGATGTGCTGGAGCAGCTTGGCTGGTGCTCCAGCGTGCTGGGCGTGCTGGCTCCCCGGATGAGCGCGGAAGAACAGGCCGCCCTGGCGTTGCCCTGGTTGGGCGGAGACGAGCGGTTGGCGGATTTTTCTCCGGAGTCGGTCGGTTTGGTGCTCGGGGTGGGGTCGGTGGGGTCGGGTGGCGGACGGATGGCCTTGTATCGATCCGCCCGGGAGCGGGGATTCGGGTTTGCGACGTTGCGGCATCCGACCGCCTGGATCGCCTCGAAGGTGCAACTGGGTATGGGGGTGCAGGTGATGGCCCGCGCGGTGATCCAGACCGGCGCGGTGGTGGGAGAGAATGGTCTGATCAATACCGGGGCGGTGGTGGAACACGATTGCCGATTGGCCGATCATGTTCATGTGGCCTCCGGGGCGGTGTTGAGCGGAGGGGTTCGGGTCGGGCCGGGGGTGCATGTGGGAGCCGGAGCGGTGGTGCGACAAGGGATCGAGATCGGTGCGGGAGCGGTGGTCGGGGCCGGGGCGGTCGTGGTGCGAAACGTGCGCCAGGGAGTCGTGGTGATGGGGTGTCCAGCCGGGGAGAAGAGACGATGAGAGAAGAGGATCGTTGGCAGACCATTTTGATTCGGCCTGAGTTGTCGATTCTGGAAGCGTTGCGGGTGATCGACAAGGGAGCCTTGCGTTTGGCACTGGTGACGGATGATGCTGGTCATCTTCAGGGGGTCGTGACCGATGGGGATGTACGCCGCGCTTTGTTGAAACGCGTGGATATGAAGGAGCCTGTGATGACCATCATGAATGCCGCACCCACCTTCGCCCGGGCTTCGGAGACCCGGGATCGTCTGCTTTCGATGATGCATGCCAAGCGGATCGAGCATCTGCCGATCGTGGACGATGGCGGTTGCGTGATGGGGCTGGAGACGATGCACAATCTGTCCGTGCCCGCGCCCCGGGATAACTGGGTGGTGCTGATGGCCGGCGGATTGGGCTCCCGGCTCTCCCCCCTGACCGACGTGGTTCCCAAACCGTTGCTCAAGGTAGGCTCCAAGCCGATTCTGGAAGTGATTCTGGAAAGTTTCCTCTCACACGGATTTCACCGCTTTTTCCTGTCGGTCAACTACCGCAAGGAGATGATCAAGGAGTATTTCGGCGATGGGTCCGCCTGGGGGGTGGAGATCGTCTATCTGGAAGAGAATGGCCGTTTGGGCACCGCCGGTTCGTTGTCGCTGTTCCCCGAGCGTCCCACCGAGCCCTTTTTCGTCATGAACGGGGATCTGCTCACCCGGATCAACTTTCAGCATGTGTTGAATTTTCATCTGGAGCATCAATCCCGTGCCACGTTGTGCGTCCGCAAGGTGGAGCAGACGGTCCCGTATGGTGTGGTGCGGCTTGACGCCCATCGTCTCGTGACCATCGAAGAGAAGCCGGTGCAGGAGTATTTCGTCAACGCCGGGATCTATCTGTTGGATCCGGAGGTGTTGCCTTTGATCCCCAAGGGTCAATATTTCGACATGCCGACTCTGTTTCAGAGCATCATCAAACAGGGGGAGACCACGGCGGCCTTTCCGTTCCTGGACTACTGGATGGATATCGGGCGGATGGGGGATTTTCGTCAGGCCTGTCGGGATTATCCCGAGGTGTTCGCGGCCTGATGGCAAACAGAGGACGCAAAAAAAGGCCGGGCGATCGATCATCGTCCGGCCTTTTTTTTATGGATGCATCACGGGTCCAGGGGGATTATCCCCCTGGTGGGATCCAAGGGCAAAGCCCTTGGTGGGGTTCAGGGGCGAAGCCCCTGGAGACCTACCCGGCCAGCTCTTCCGCGACCTTGCGGATTCGGATCATGGCCTGTTCCAGATCCTGCATCGATGTCGCAAAGGAGATGCGGAAATAGGGATCCAGTCCAAAGGCGGAACCGGGCACCACCGCCACGCCGACCGCCTCCAGCAGATAGGCGGAGAATTGCAGGGTATCCTGGATGACGGTGCCGTTGGCTGCGGTTTTCCCCATCAATCCGGCGACGTTGGGGAAGACATAGAACGCCCCTTCCGGCATGCGGCAGGTGATGCCGGGCATATCGTTGAGGGCGGCGACCACGAAATCGCGCCGTTCGCGGAAGGCCTTGACCATCGGCTTGATGCACTTTTGCGGTCCGGAGAGGGCGGCGACGGCCCCCTTCTGGGCGATCGAGGTGGCATTCGAGGTGCTTTGGGACTGCATTTTGACCATGGCCTTGATGATCTCCTTGGGGCCGACGGCATAACCGATGCGCCATCCGGTCATGGAGTAGGCCTTGGAGACGCCGCTGACGATCACGGTACGGTTTTGCAGCGACGGCACCACCGCAGAGATGGTGGCAAAGCGGAACGGCTTGTAGATGATTTTCTCGTAGATATCGTCGCTGATCACCCAGACCTGGGGATGACGTTCCAGCACCGCGCCCAGGGCGATCAACTCTTCGGCGGTATAGGCCGAGCCGGTGGGGTTGGAGGGGGAGTTGATCACCAGAAAACGGGTTTTGGGCGTGATGGCGGCTTCGAGCTCTTCGGGCGTCATTTTGAAGCCGTTCTCTTCCCGGGCGGAGACGATCACGGGCACGCCATCGGCGAGCAGCACCATGTCGGGATAGGAGACCCAATAGGGCGCGGGAATGATCACTTCGTCGCCGGGATTGATGGTGGCCTGGATCAGGTTGTAGAAAGCCTGTTTGCCACCGACCGTCACCACCACCTGATCGGGGGTGAAGGCCAGATTGTGATCCGCGACGTAACGCTGGATGATGGCATGATGCAGTTCGCCGATCCCTTCGACGGCGGTGTATTTGGTGAATCCTTCCCGAAGCGCGCGGATCGTGGCCTTTTTGATGTGTTCCGGCGTATCGAAATCGGGTTCTCCGGAGCCGAGTCCGATGACATCCTTGCCCTGAGCCTGGAGGGCTTTGGCCTTGGCGGTGATCATCAGGGTTGGCGAGGGCTTTACGTTCTGGATGCGTTGCGATAAAACAGACATGGATCTTTTTCCGTGGGCTGACGGTGTTAACGAAGCAAACCGAAAAAGCATACATCGATCTCTCAGCAACGTCAACAAGGCAGTCGCGCCATGGCACTCTGGCTATACAACTCTCTGGGCCGCAAGAAGGAGCCCTTTGTCCCCCGTGTTCCCGGTCAGGTCGGGATTTATGTCTGCGGCATCACGGCGTATGATTTCTGTCACATCGGGCATGCGCGGGTGATGGTTTCCTTCGATGTTCTGGTGCGTCATCTGCGCGCCTCGGGTCTGAAGGTGACGCATGTGTGCAATTTCACCGACATCGACGACAAGATCATCCGTCGGGCGATTCAGGAGGGGGTTTCGATCGAGGCGTTGTCGGGTCGCTTCATCGACGCCTTTCACGAGGACATGGCGGCGTTGGGGGTCACGCCCGCCGACATCGAACCCAAGGCCACCGAACATCTCGGCGAAATGCGCGCCATGATCCAAACCTTGATCGACAAGGAGTTGGCCTATGAGAGCGGCGGGGATGTGTTTTATGCGGTGGATCGTTTTCCCGCCTATGGCCGACTCTCCGGCAAGCATCTGGAGGAGCTGGAGTCCGGGGCGCGGGTCGATGTGGATGCCCGCAAGCGCAATCCGTTGGATTTCGTGCTCTGGAAAGGGGCCAAACCCGATGAGCCGCAATGGCCCTCTCCGTGGGGGGCGGGACGTCCGGGCTGGCATATCGAATGTTCCGCCATGGGGGTGAAATATCTGGGGGAGTCGTTCGATCTGCATGGGGGCGGGCGGGATCTGATCTTCCCCCATCACGAAAACGAAATCGCCCAGACCGAAGGGGCCACGGGTCGTCCGTGGGTGAGGTGCTGGCTGCACAACGGTTTCGTCAACGTGATCGACGACGAGGGCAAACGGGAGAAAATGTCGAAGAGTCTCGACAACTTCCGCACCATCCGCGATCTGCTGACCGCCTGGCGCGGCGAAACCATCCGTCTGTTTCTGCTCAACAGCCACTATCGCGCCCCGCTGGATTTTTCGCTGGAGTTGCTGGATGCGGCCCGTTCCGGCCTGGATCGTCTCTACGGAGCCTTGCGCGGGGCCGAAGGGGTGTTGGGAAGCCTGCCCGAAGTGGCTCCTGTGGCCTGGGAGCAGGAGCGGCGGGAGGGGCCCGAAGGTCATGCGGCCCGGTTTCAGGAGGCGATGGACGATGATCTCAACACGCCGCGCGCCTTGGCGGTGCTGTTCGATCTGGCGAAGGTGATCAACCGCCTGACCGCCGACGATCAACCCGAGGCGCGGGAGGCGTGTCGTCGTCAGGTGGCGCTGTTGCGCGGGTTGGGCGGGATTCTCGGCCTGTGCGGGGAGTCGCCGGAGAGTCATTTTCGCTTTCATCCCGAAGAGACGCACGATGATTCGGCGCAGGGCGGCCTGAGCGATGCCCAGGTGGAAGCCTTGATCGAACAACGGATGGAGGCGCGACGCAATCGCGATTTCCAGAGCGCGGATCGCATCCGGGCGGAGTTGGCGCAGGCCGGGATTCTCCTGGAAGATGCCCGTGGTCAGACCATCTGGAGGCGCGAGGCGTGACACTCGAAGAGGCGGAAGTGGTATTCGGATTCAATCCGGTGTTGGCGGTGTTGGCGGACGGAGCCCGTTCCGTCGAGTCGCTGTTGATGCTTCAGGGGGCCCGGAGCGGGCGTACCCGTGAGGTGGAACGCCTGGCCGGAGAGCGGGGTATCCGTCCCCGGTTCGTGGAGCGTTATCTGCTGGATCGTTTCACCGAGGGCGGTGTGCATCAGGGGGTGGCGTTGCGGGTGGGGGTGCGGGTGCAGCCCACCTGGGAGATGCTGCTCGATCGTCTGGAAGATCGGATCGATCCGGTGTTGCTGTTGCTCGATGGCGTCGAGGATCCGCGCAATCTGGGGGCGATTCTGCGTTCGGCGGAGGCGTTCGGCGTGGAGGCGGTGATTCTGCCTCGGGATCGTTCCGCGCCGTTGTCGTCGGTGGCCGTCAAGGCGTCGGCGGGGGCCGCCGGACGCATGGATACCCTGCGCGTGACCAATCTGGCCCGGGCGATCACCGAACTCAAGGATCACGGGGTGCGGGTATTGGGTCTGGATGGTGAGGCCGCGATGACCATCGATGGCGGCCAGGAGGATTGGCAGGGAGCCGTGGCCCTGGTGATGGGAGGAGAAGGGCAGGGCTTGCGTCGTCTGACTCGGGAACGATGTGACGCACTTCTTTCGATTCCGATGACCGGGGGGGTGGGTTCTCTCAACGTGGCCACGGCGACGGGGATCGCATTATACGAACTGCGTCGGCGTCGGGCCGCCAGTCGCTGATATTATTATGGGTCCAGGGAGATGATCTCCCTGGTGGGGTCCAGGGGCGACGCCCCTGGTCGGGTTTGGGGCGACGCCCCAAAGATTCGGCGGAAAGGCCAAAAATCTCCCCTCCCGCGAGGCGTCATCTCCGGCGTTCCACCGGGGGCGGCGATCGCCCCCGTCATGGATTCTTCCGTTCCGTCACCCCTGATCGAGCACAAACTGCTCCTTGCCCACGTCGCAATCCGGACACTCCCAATCCGGGGGCAGATCCTGAAAGCTGGTGGTGGGTGGAATGTTGCGGCGGGGCAGTCCGATGCGTTCGTCATACAGGAAATTGCACACCTTGCAGCGCCATTTACGCATGCCCGGCTGTTTTTTCATGGCCCTGCGGACCTGATCCACGATCTGGCTGCGCAATGACGCATACTGCTGGGGGGTTGTGACCTCGATCTCTTTCAGACAGGCTTTGTAATCGGCGGTCAATTGATTTGAATCCCGAATGATGTCCGCAGCCTCGGGGGAGGGGTTTTTGCTGGCCAGCAGGGCGGCAGCCCGGGGGGTGGCCAGGGATGACCTCAATCCCAGATCGATGGCGCGGGCAATGAGGGTTTCAAGGGGGGTTGTCATGGTGCATGCCACTCAAGGATGGTCGTTGAATCCTGAAAGAGGGTGAATGAGGCGATGCCGACGATCCTGAGCCTTTTGGTGTCAGACAGAATCGGGTCGGTGGATCCCCGGAGATATAGGTTGCAAAAGGCGGGCCAGGGAACCGCCATGTTTCTGTGGAGTCATTTTTGAGGGGCGATCTGTCCGGAGTCGGGGTGCCGGAGCGCGCGACCAGAGGGAGCCGCTCCCGAGCCGATCGCGGCGTCGATCGGCTGGTTCCGGAGGGGATCCGGGCGTTGCGGCTCATTGAAAAACCATGGGCAGGGAGTCGGCCTTGAGGGTGTTCAGGATCCATCGATTCAGGGTTTCCGGATCGGCTTTGGTCATTTTTTCCAGAGCCCATTCCGGCATCTGACCAAAACGCTCTTGCAACAACACGGTGAGCGAACTGGTCAATCCGGCCCGCAATCCTTCTTCTATGCCTTCCTGTCTGCCTTCCTGTCTGCCTTCGAGTTTTCCTCGCAAAAGGGCCATTTCCGCGCCTTTTTGTTCCCCCTGCAAGAAGATATCCCGCAGGAATGCGTTTTCCATGACATCCACTGAAATGGGCATGTTATTCACTTCTTCATCTTGAGCGTGGTGTCGTACTTCACCTCATTCACCCACCATCATGAACGCCGACCAGATGTAGGGATGTTTCCAGGCGTCGGACTCCAGCAGATCCAGTTGCGACTCCCGCAAGGCGCGATGGGCGTTCATGCCTTCTCCCAGGCGGGCGTAAAGACTGGTCATGAGGGCCTGGGTTCCCGCGTCGCTCACCTCCCACAACGAGGAGATCACCGCCTTGACGCCCGCCTCCTGAAAGGCGCGCCGCAACCCGTAAACCCCTTCGCCTTCGTGCAGCTCTCCCAGTCCGGTTTCGCAGGCCGACAACACCGCCAGTCGGGTGCCGGTCAGATCCAATCCCAACACCTCCATGGCGGTGAGCACGCCATCGTTTTCGGTATCCATCTCGCCGAGAAACCGGGCGTTGGCGTTGATGCCCGCAAAGGCCAGTCCCGCCCGCAACAGGGGGTTGTCACCCGGCGGGGGCAGGCGCGATTCGCCGCTGCGGGCCAGCTTCAGCAGACGCTTCTTGAGGGAGTCGTCCGGCTTGAGGAAAAATCCG
The DNA here is from genome assembly GCA_015231295.1 of Magnetococcales bacterium. GTDB lineage: Bacteria > Pseudomonadota > Magnetococcia > Magnetococcales > Magnetaquicoccaceae > Magnetaquiglobus. Next base: position 59,246 of record JADGBU010000003.1, read on the forward strand.
TGCGTGGCGATGTGGAGAATTTCCGGCGGCTTTTCGAGCGATTGCAACGACGACTCCTGGGCTTCGTTCCGGATCAGCACGGTATTGTTTTTTTTCTTGTCCGTGGCCTGTCCGGAGATCAGGCGTCCCTCTTTTTCCGCGCCGGGCAGGGGATCGAAATGCAGACCGCGCAGCCCGGATGAAAAGGACCGCAAGCCCTCCTTGAGATCGGTGGAACGGCGTCCCTGCTGTTCATCCATCTTGAGGGCCTGCGCCTTGGCTCCGCCCACCTTGTCGGAGTCGTAATCCGGACCGGCCACGATCAGATAGTTTCCTTTGGCCTCCGGGAGGTTGGCGGGCACCAGATCGCGACTGGTGGAGAGAATATGCAGATCGGTATTGCGGGCCAGATAATCGGACTCCGGGTCCACCAGGGCGGCGAAGGGCAGAATGTTCAGTTGACCATCCGGCACCACATAGACCTGTTCCCGGTTGCCGATCTGTTTTTGGACCGGAGCCCAGATCAGGTCATAGGCGGCCCGCCCCACCTTTTTGAGAGCCTCCTCATCGGCCTCTTCATCCTGGATGATGGTCCGGTATTCGGTGATGATCTTGTTGATCGCCTCCGGATCGGGATAGATCACCCGATCGAAGATCGGCTTGTCTTTCTCCTTGCGCAAGATGGCGGCGATCAGACCGGTGCGTTCCTCGTCCCGGAAGGCGAAAAATTCCACCAGCACCGCCTGTTCCGGCAGATGTTTCACCAGATTGTCGAGGCTCACCGTCCGGCTGCTGCTTTGGAATTTTTTGCTGGCCTGTCCCAGTTGCTGTTGCAACCGTTCCACTTCGGTTTCCAGGGCGTGGATCACCGTGAGATGGCTCTGGGCGGTCTCCGGCGTGGGGCCGGAAAGGGTCAAGGAGGCCAGTTTTTTGCGGGTTTCGGTCAGGCGGTCGCCGATCTCCTGAAGCTTGGGATCCTTCCCCAGTCGGGTGATCTGACGGATTTCCGAGGTGATCTTGAGCAGCAGGCCTTTGCGACGCAGGCCCACCTCCAGGGTTTCGCGTCCCGCCGTGGCGGAATCGACTCTGGCCAGCCGGGTCAGATAGGTGTTGAGCTCCGGCGCGTGCAGACGGATGTAGCCTTCCCGCGCGTTGTCACCCGTGGACCAGAGCATCCGGTCGAGAAAGTCGGAACGGCGTGTGAACAGCTCCTTGCGCAGTTTGAGTCCTTCGGCGGGATTGGTTTTTTCCACGATCGAGGCCAGGGTGTCGAGCACCTCGAAGGTATAGGGATGGAGGGTGCTCAGGCTCTCTTCGGCCTGTTTGCGGGTTTTCTTGGCCAGCTCCTCGGCCTCCTTGAGGCGTCCCATATCCCGCAGCAGCAGGCTCAGATCGTTCATGGAGCGGATGACATCCGGATGACGCTCCCCGAGCACCTTCCGACGCGACTCCAGGGCGCGGGTGAAATATTGTTCCGCCGCCGAATGCTGTCCGAGATGATGGGTGACGCGAGCCAGATTGTTCAGGGCTTTCAGGGTGCGGGGGTGCTGTTCTCCCAGGGAGGTGCTCCAGCTTTCCAGAGCCCGTTTGAACAGAGGCGCGGCTTTGGCGTCATCTCCTTTCAGCAGGTGCAGATAGGCCAGATTGTTGATCACCGCCACCGTATCCATATGATCCTCGCCCAGACTCTGACGATAGGAGTCGATGGCGTTCTGATAGAGCGGTTCCGCCTTGTCGAAGTTGCCCTGGCTTTCGTGCAGCAGGGCCAGATTGTTCATGGTGGTCAGGGTGAGCGGCTGTTCGGCACCGAGATTTTTCTGCGCCAGATCGAGTGCTTCGCGCAAGACCGGCTCCGCGTCGTCGTATTTTCCCGCCTGTTCCAGCAGTTGACCCAGATTGTTCAGGGTGGTGATGGTGGTGGGATGGCTGGCACCCAAGGTTTTTCTGAGTGCTTCCAGGGTCTGTTTGAGACCGGTTTCCGCTTCGGACAGGCGTCCCTGTTTTTCGAGGATGGTGGTCAGTTCCACGTTCATCGCCAGGGTGGCCGGATGATCGGCCCCTTGCGCGGTGGCCAGTTGTTGCTGGAGTTTTCGTGTCAGGGTTTCGGCGGTTTTGAAGTCGCTGCGATCGACCAGCAGATGAATCCGGGCGGTATTCGCCTCGATGGCCAGCGGGGAGAGGTCATCTGTCGGCAGTTTGGCAAGCATCGGCTTGAGCAGTGCCTCGGCCCGCTTGAAATCTCCCATGAGTCGGTTGGCCTCGACCGCGCCGATGCGCAGGGTTCCCGAGGCGGGATCTTCGGCGGGCAGCACCGCATCGACAATGGCCAGAGCCTGCTCGTAGGCGGCGCGGGCCACCGGATAGGCTTCGCGAGCCATCTGGAGGGCGGCGAACTGCTCCAGGAAGCGGGCGGTTTCCGGGTGGTGATAGCCATGCGTGGAGGCCGACAGCGTACCGCTTTCCCGCAACACCGCTTCGGCTTCGGCGAACTGTCCGAGGCTTTTCAGGGTGCGGACCAGGGCCAGATCGTTTTCCAGAGCCAGGGGGTGTTGGGCACCGATTTTGGCTTTCCACGCCTGGCGCGCCCCCTGATAGAGATCGCGGGCCGCTGCGGGATTCATGCGGGTTTCCAGGAGTTCGCCCAGGGCCTTGTCGGTGGTGAGGGTTTCCGGATGATGGGCACCCAGGGCGTTGCGCGCGTTCGAGGCCGCCTGCTTGAGCAGAGGTTCGGCTTCGGCGGTCTTGCCGGCCATGGTCAGATAGGTGCCCAGTTCCCGTTCGCTCATGAAGGTGGCGGAGTGTTTGGCACCCAGATTCTCCCGCGCCAGATCCGTCGCCTGTTTGCCCAGACGGATGGCTTGTTCCAGATCGCCTTTTTCGGCGGCGGCCATGGCCTCTTCGCGATTTTTCGACCACAGGGCGGCGAGGCTCGACTTGTTGGCCGGAATCTCTCCCGCCTGATTGAGGCTTTCGTCCACCCATTCGGGC
>JADGBU010000177.1 GCA_015231295.1 Magnetococcales bacterium
CTCGTCGGGCTCATAACCCGAAGGCCGGAGGTTCAAATCCTTCTCCCGCAACCATAAAAAAACCCGGCTCTTTCGAGAGGCCGGGTTTTTTTATGGATTCAAATCCGCGCGCCGGTTACAATCATTCATCCTTTGTACGCCTCTCTCCGGGAAACCGGATGGTGGTCCGGAAATTTTTTTTCGGGTTCTCCAGATCACCACACCCTGCCGGATCCTTCTCCACCCCGTTTGTGACCCGTGAAGGTGCCGCCATGCCAGAATCCACGCACCATTTTGTCCTGAAAACCCCGATCAAACCTCCTTTTCCGGCGGGATTCTCCTCGGCATTGTTCGGCATGGGCTGTTTTTGGGGGGCGGAGCGTCTTTTCTGGCAACAGCCCGGCGTGCATGTCACGGCGGTCGGTTATGCGGGGGGAGCGCGGGCCAATCCCGGTTACGCGGAGGTCTGCACCGGTGCCACGGGGCATAACGAGGTGGTGCGGGTTATTCATGATCCGCAGCGGATCGATTTCGAGCGGTTGCTGACCCTGTTCTGGGAAGGGCATGACCCCACGCAATGGATGCGTCAAGGCAACGATGTGGGCAGTCAATACCGCTCCGGAATTTATGTCGCTTCCGATGAGCAGTTGCAACAGGCTCTCGCGTCGCGGGAGTGCTATCAGTCCCGTCTGACCCGGGCCGGATTCGGCGCGATTGTCACCGAAATTCTGCCCGCGCCGGAGTTTTATTATGCCGAATCCTATCATCAACAATATCTGGCCAAAAATCCCCGAGGCTATTGTGGTCTGGGCGGCACGGGAGTCACCTGTTCATGAGTGGTCGCGCTTCCGGTTCGGGTCAACGGGTGTTGGCCTATCACGAACACAGCAAACACCAGCCCCATCGGTTCGCGCCGGGTCCGGGTCAACTGGATTGGGCCAATCAGCCCGATCCCTTCCGGAGCTATGACGGAGCCCCTCGCATTCGTTTGCCTCTGGTCGCCGATGGGATGAAGGTTTCCTGGAACGATCTGCATCATCCGGCGGGCAGAGTGCCGGTGTGGCCGGTGGATCGGGTATCGGTGGGGGCGTTGCTGGAGTTGTCGTTGGGATTGTCTGCCTGGAAGGTGCATGGGGGATCCCGTTGGGCGTTGCGTTGCAATCCCTCCAGCGGCAACCTGCATCCCACGGAAGGGTATGTGGTGGTGCCGGGCATGGGCGGCGGCGGGCGCGAAAACGGCTTGGAGGCCGGGGTTTATCATTATTTCAGTCGGGATCATCTGTTGGAGCAGCGGCGGGTATTGGGGTCCGGCGAGTCGGAGGCCTGGAACGCTCTGTTCGCGCCCGATCATTTTTTGTTGGGGTTGACCTCGATTCACTGGCGCGAGGCGTGGAAATATGGGGATCGGGCGTATCGTTATTGTCAATTGGATGTGGGGCACGCCATTGCGGCGGTGCGTTATGCCGCCGCGACTCTGGGTTGGCAGGTGCGGCTTTTGACAGCACCTGCGACGCGGGATATCGCCCGCTTGTTGGGGGTGACGGCTTCCGGGGTTGCTTTCGGTTTGCCCGACGCCGAGCCGGAACAGGCGGATCTGTTGTTGCAGATCGCGCCCATGGGGGCGGATTGGGTGGAGTTGACGCCGAAGGTGGCCTCTTTGGTGGAGTTGGCCGGGCAGGGGCCCTGGTTGGGTCGTCCCAACCGGTTGAGTCGTCGTCACGGGATGGAGTGGCCTTTGGTGGATGAAATGGCCGAGGTGACACGTCAGCCGTGGTGCGCGATCTCCGAGGCGTTCGCGTCGGCTCCGTTGCCCGAGTTGGCGGAGCGGGACGGGGCGTTGTCGGCGGCGACCCTGATTCGACAACGGCGCAGCGCGCAGCAGTTTGATGCCAACGCCTCGTTGGATCGGGAGGCTCTGTGGCGGATTCTCGATGCCACCATGCCCCGTCCGGGTCGCGCGCCCTGGGATCTGTTGCCGTGGGCACCCCGTGTTTTTCCGGTGTTGATGATTCATCGGGTCTCCGGGGTCGAGCCGGGATTGTATTTGTTGGCGCGTGATCCGGATCGGATCGAGGCCTTGCGCGGGGCGTTGGATGGGGCGTTCCGGTGGGATCCCGTGGCGGGCGCGCCGGATCATTTGCCTCTATTCGGCTTGCGTCCCGGAGCGTTCCAGGAGAGTGCCTATTGGTTGTCATGTCAGCAGGATATCGCCTCGGACGGGGTGTTGACGCTTGGCATGGTGACTGAATTTCCTGCCGAACTGGCCCTCTATCCGTGGATCTATCGTCAGTTGTACTGGGAAGCGGGCATGGTGGGGCAGACGCTCTACCTGGAAGCGGAAGCCGCCGGTCATCGGGGTACGGGGATCGGCTGTTTTCTGGATGATGGGTTTCACCAGTTGATCGGCTTGCGTTCCGATCGGTTTCAGACGATTTATCATTTTACGTTGGGCACACCGATTCTCGATGCCCGTTTGAGCAGTGAGCCGCCCTATCGGGTTTGACGGGGTTGCGGCGCGGATAAGGGAGCAGATCATGCCATTTCGCTGGAATCCGGAATTGAGGCCCGAGGATATCACTCCGGAAGAGCTGTTCCGGCAGCGACGCCGGTTCATGAAGTCGGCTGCGCTGGTGGGGGTGGGAGCGGTTTTGGGCATGGAGTCTCTGGAAGCCGCCGAGACGTCTGCGCCATTGGGCGAGGTGCGTTCCGGGGTCGTGACCTTGAACGAAAAGCAGACCCCGTTCGCGGATGCCAGCGGCTATTGCAATTTTTACGAGTTGGGCACGGGCAAGGAGGATCCCTCCCGGCAGGCGGATCGACTGGTCACCAAACCCTGGAGCGTCTTGATTGACGGCGAGGTGGGGCGGCCGGGTCGGATTTCCCTGGAGGAGCTGATCAAGCCGCATCCCCTGGAGGAGCGGGTTTATCGGATGCGTTGTGTGGAAGCCTGGTCCATGGTGATTCCGTGGGTTGGTTTTTCTTTGGGTGCGTTGTTGCAGCGGTTCGAGCCGGGTCCGAAGGCCCAATATGTTTCGTTCGAGACGATTCTCGATCCGGAGCGGTTGCCGGGGCAGAAGCGGGATATTTTGGAGTGGCCCTATCGGGAGGGGTTGCGTCTCGATGAGGCGATGCATCCGTTGACCATGCTGGCGGTGGGCATGTATGGTCGGGTCTTGCCCAATCAGAACGGCGCGCCGTTGCGGTTGGTGGTTCCCTGGAAATATGGGTTCAAGAGCATCAAGTCGATCGTTCGCATCACCTTGACCGAGCAGCAACCGGTCACTTCCTGGAACGCGCATGCGCCGGGGGAGTATGGATTTTATGCCAATGTCAATCCGGCGGTGTCGCATCCCCGTTGGGATCAGAGCCGGGAGCGGCGAATCGGAGAATTTTTGCGTCGGGAGACGTTGCCGTTCAACGGGTACGGGGAGCAGGTGGCGGGACTGTACACCGGGATGGATTTGACCCGCTTTTTTTGAGGTTCGGGCATGGTGGGTTGGAGACGGTTGGTGTGGTTGATCGGGTTGATCCCGTTGGGATGGTTGCTGCTGGGGCTTTGGCAGAACACCTTGGGAGCCAATCCGGTGGAGCGGATGATCCGGTTTTGCGGGGATTGGGCGTTGTGGTGGTTGTTGATGACTTTGGCTGTATCTCCGCTGCGTCGGCTTCCGGGATGGAGTGGTCTGATTCGGTTTCGTCGTCTGTTGGGATTGTTGAGTTTGTTTTACGCGCTGCTTCATGTGAGCGGTTATGTGGTATTGGATCATTTTTTTTCTTGGGAGACGATCTGGCGGGATATTCTCAAGCGTCCTTATATTACGGTGGGATTGATGGCGTTTTTGTTGTTGGTGCCATTGGGGGTGACTTCCACGCGGGCCTGGATGCAACGATTGGGCAGACATTGGGGGGCGTTGCATCGTTTGATCTATCCGGCTTCTGTGTTGGTGATGGGGCATTATGTTTTGATGATTAAGGCCGATTATCGGGCAGCGTTTGTTTATGGCGTCATTTTGGCGGGATTGTTGGGATGGCGGGTGGTGTCGGTGGTGGTGCGGAGCGGGTGAGGGCGGTTTCGTTTTTGTCGTTTTGGGGCGTTGCCCCTGACCCCCACCAAGGGCTTCGCCCACTGCTGTCCAAAATAATCTGTCGTAGGCGACTGGCTCCTTTACTGGCGCGGGTTGAGTCACGTTTGGGACGGATTTTGCGGTTGAGGTTGTCCTTTTGTCGTTCATGGTCGGAAGCTGTCCAAATCAGGTCAACGGCAGAGCCATTTGCTGTGGCTCCAAGGGGCTTGGTGGGGTGTTGAATGGACTGTCGATCCATGCCCGCAACTCCCGATAGGTGAACAAGTTCATGCGCAGCATGGCCGCCAGATTGGAGAGAGACCACCCGGCCTTGGAGAGGTGGTGCAACCACTTGAGCAGGAGGATGGCGAGTAAAGCTGTCCAAATCTGAATACGCAGAGCGTTCTCCGAGGTTCCGACGAAGGTCTTGACTTTGAGTTTCTGTGGAAGTGGTCTCTCCTCAACCACCTCATAGACGGTGTTGTCCTTCATGCGGGTCACGAAGAAGACGCCCCGATCGGTCCAGTCGGAGAACAGGCGATAGTCGTTATAGGCCCTGTCCATGGCGATAATGGAGCCAGCGGCCAAGGTCAATAGTTGGGCGGCGCGGCGGTCGTGAGGCTTGGCCTCTGTGATGTGAATGAAGGCGGGCATGTAGTCGTCGTGGTCCAGGAGAACGTGGAGTTTCACTTCCCCCTTGGCCTGACGAAATTTGGCCCAAGGGAACAGGGATAGGCACAAAGAAATGGTGGTCGAATCCAACGAGAGCAGCTTGTTTTTGAATCGGAAACGGCTCTTGCGCAGGCCGCCGATGCTGCCCTGATTGCGAAAGCGGTTCAGTGCGGTCCAGAACAAGTCTTCGTACAGGGCAGCGGGCCGGTGTTCGTTGGCGTAGGAGAGTGTGGACCGTTTTGGGGCGTCACCGATCCCCAGATGGGTCAGTTTGCCCAGGCAACAGACCAGTTCGCTGCAAATCTTACGCAGGGAGTCGGCGCGTGCCAGTTGGCAAAACAACATGGAGACGAACTGGGTCCAGCAGGTAAACCTCTTGGCTGCCCGTTCGGCCTTGTGTTTCTGCACCAGAACAGCGAATTCGGTGCGGGGGAAATGTTCCTGAAATTGACTGAAAAGGCTGGCGCTTCTTATCATGGATCGGCTCTCCTGGTGGGTTTTGGCGGAACTGGAATCTCGACAATCCCATTCTGCCATTTCCACCGGGAGGGCGCACCTCAATCAGGCTGTTTTGGACAAGTGTGAGGTAAAAACAAATTTTTCTTTACTTGTTATTGTTTTTTTTGATAAAAAAATAATAATGGAGTCGTTCAATTGTTAATTGTTTGGAGGAAGCAAAATGGATGTCAGGTATGAAATTTTTATTAGTTCGACATTTGAGGATTTAAAGGATGAAAGGAGAGAGTTGATTGAGGTGACAATCCATTTAAAGCATATTCCAGTTGTTATGGAATTGTTCAATGCAGCAGACGAAAGCCAATGGGAATTCATTAAAAAACGTATTGATGCCTGTGATTATTATGTCATCATCTTGTCTGACAGGTACGGCAGCGTTGATAAGGATGGTATTGGGTATGTTGAAAAGGAGTATGATTATGCTGTAAGTGTCGGGAAACCAGTTATCGGGTTTATGCGTGACCAAGCAGCAATAGATCATTTAAGGACGGATCATCGCGAGCAGGAAAATAAAGAAAAATTGTCAGCCTTTAAGAAAAAAGTCTCTCAGAAGCTCTACAAGAGATGGTCAAACAAAGACGAACTGGTTAAGTTCTATTACAGCTCCATTATTGACTTGATCAATAACAAACCTCAAGGTGGTTGGGTACGGAAAGGTAGTTTAAACAGCGAACAACTTCAGCAAGAATACATTGTTGCATTACAACGTGAAAATAAACTTAAAGAGCAAAAGGAGAAATTAGAAACAATAATTAACGAACTTCGCAACGAAATTGTTCGTCTTGAATCATTAGATTCAAGCGCACAAATAATTGCAGCGAACTTGACTAATGAGCAGTTTGTCTTACCTGGAATTAAAGAAGGTTCTGTCGCATCGTTTTTCTTATCGGTCGCCGATTTATTAATAATTCCAGATAATTTTAATATTATAATTAAAAATATTATGGATATTTTTGGAGGATCCTACATGCACGAAAGCCAACTTAGGAAATTAGTTGGAATTCTTGCGCGTTTCGGCCTTATTGAAATCAAATATCATAGACATAGTGTTGTTTTGACGACTTCAAACGATGTAGGGTTTGGCGAGACAGACAGACTAATAATTACAACGCTACCAGTGTTTCGTTATGTTATCGATTGTCTGAAGAAGGATGGAATAGAACCGTACAAGCGTGAGTTCCCCGCAACAAGCCTCCCTACCCAGACCAGAGCGGGTTATTGATAATTCCAGATCACTGCTGTCCAAAATAATCTGTCGTAGGCGACTGGCTCCTTTACTGGCGCGGGTTGAGTCACGTTTGGGACGGATTTTGCGGTTGAGGTTGTCCTTTTGTCGTTCATGGTCGGAAGCTGTCCAAATCAGGTCAACGGCAGAGCCAT
>JADGBU010000178.1 GCA_015231295.1 Magnetococcales bacterium
GCCGGGCGGCCATGAACCGGAAACTGACCGAAAGCCATGTGCCCGTTCAGGTGGGAGAAAAGGAGTGGGTGTTGAGGCCCAAGGAAATAGGGCGCGTGATGCCTCCACCAACGCCCTCCCTCAAAGAGGGCGTTTCTGTTTCTGTGGAAGAACCGACCCTTTCCGCATTGCAAAGTGCCATCAGGAATGCCCAACTCGATCTCAGAGGAGAAGAGTTGGCGGATGTTCTGACACGGGAAGAAATCCAGGAAGTCACGAGGCTGATCAATAACGCGCAAACTCCTGATAGCAGACAGGCCATTGACGAGGAGTTACACGGGCTATTCAGGGATCTAAACATTCCTCTCTCCAGAGGCGGTGCTGAATCTTCTGGATCAGATCAACAATCCCCCTCCCAGGGAGTACGGGACTCCGAAGACAACTCCAATCGAGAAGGTGATCGCCATGCGGAGACGGTTGCTGGAGTGCCGGATGACCCCGGAACTCAAGATGGCCCCCGGCAACAATCCGGCCAATCAACGCCCTCCCTCAAAGAGGGCGTTTCTGTTTCCGGGGACGGGGTGATCGGGGAAGATTCCGACGGGACGGCAGAACCTCTGATGAGTGAAGACGAGGAGTTCTATGCCAAGGCCGGGGATTTTCTTTACGACCTGAAACCCGGTAGTCACGGCAACACGGATCAGAGACTTATTCGGTATGATCAGTTGCTTAAGGATGCGCGCAAGGATCCAAAACTGAACAACTTGTTTGGAGCTCTCAGAAAATTCAGGAAAACGAGACAGAATTTTATAAGAGAAAAATTTCTAACATATGAAGGAGATAATATATACGATTATCTCAGATCGTTTGAAAAAGAGTTGATTGCGAGTATCCCTCATGAAACCAAGGCGGAACTGTTGCAATGGATGAATACCGTCACCATTGGTGAAGAGGATATTGCCAGGGAGAGTGATCGTATTAAGAAAGATTTCAAAGAGTCAGATGACGCTGAGGCCGCACGCGGAGAGGATGTTGGCAGGGATGGGGATCCTATTGCGCAAGCATTCGAGGACGCGATTCGCGATCAGAATGCCCCGATTGAAGGCGAGACGGTGAGTAGTCATGAGACGCCAGCCGAACCGACCCTGCCGACGATCAAGGCGATTGAGTCCGTTGCATCAGACACAAAGTCCGTTATGTCTGGCGAAAGGCCGGTTGCCGCTACACAAACCGTGGAGAAGTCCACCTATTCCTCGCGCAATCCATCCGACGTAGCGATCAATCAGAGCGGAAAGGCGTTCGGCAGTGAGCGCGCCGCCAGCCGGGCGGCCATGAACCGGAAACTGACCGAAAGCCATGTGCCCGTTCAGGTGGGGGAAAAGGAGTGGGTGTTGAGGCCCAAGGAGGGGGAGCGCGTGATGCCTCCACCTCAAGAGCCGGAGCCCCCCGAGCCGACAACGCCCTCCCTCAAAGAGGGCGTTTCTGTGGAAGAACCGATCCATGGGGAACTGCCAGGAGATGGGGTTTCGGTCAAACCGAATGCTGGCGCGCATATCTATGAAAAAGATCCGGACTGGGAGCCCGCCAAGAAACAGGGTGATGTCGAAGCCGCACGGCGATTCGCGGAGCGGCACTGGACCGCCCAAAACACGGAGGAACTCAGGGCGAAGTTGAAGGATCCAGCCAATACGGTATTCATCTCGCAGCCGAGCACCAGCGGGGCGAACGTTCTCTCGGTCAGTCTGGCAGAGAAGTTGGCTTCAAGTCTGGGGGCGACGTATTTGAACGGCGGGAAACTTTTCCTTGTACAGCACAGGGAAGAATCCAAGCGCGTTTCAAAGGATCGGCGCGTTTTTCATCCACGGAATTACGGCATCATCGACCCGGAAGCGTTGAAGAAGGAGACACAAGGCAAAGAGGTGGTGATCGTTGACGACGTATTCACCACCGGCGGTTCCGTTGGGCAACTGGTTCGCACCCTGAAAGCCGCCGGGATCGCCACGAAAGCGGCGGCGGGCTTTGTGGGGGATACCCGGTTGAAACCGGAACCACAGATTATTTCCGCATTGCAAAGTGCCATCAGGAATGCCAAACTTGATTTCAAAGGAAAAGAGTTGGCGGCTGTTTTGACACGGGCAGAAATCCAGGAAATCACGAGGCTGATCAATGAAGCGCGAACTCCTGATACCAGACAGGCCATTGCCGGAGAGTTACATGGGCTACTCTCCAGAGGAGTTGTTGAATCTTCTGGATCAGATCAACAATCCCCCTCCCGGGGAGTACGGGGCTCCGAAGACAACTCCTCTGGAGAAGGTGATCGCCATGCGGAGACTGTTGCTGGAGTACCGGATGACCCCGGAACTCAAATGGCCCCCCGGGGAACGGGAGATCGAACCCCCCCATTTCCGGAACCGGTAAGCGGTTCCCCAAGCCCCCAACAAACCACCCGATCCGGTCAATCAACGCCCTCCCTCAAAGAGGGCGTTTCTGTTTCCGGGCACCGGTTGATCGGGAAAAATGCCGATGGGAACGATCTGTTCGAGGATCCGCAGGGGGTCCGTTCGTTCGTGGAAGATGGGATTCGCAACACGGAATCGGTCGCGCTGCGCCCGGGCGGCAGGATCGGGGTGAATCGCGCCCGGGAACGAAACGCGGAGTTCATGACGATCGAGGAGGGGAAAACTGTAGGAAACGGATCGCAGACCGTTGACAGACCAACGGGCAATGATAATCAGACTTCACAACCTGAAGAAGAGGCGGTAGAATTCCGGAAATCAACAAACCCCAACCAGAAAGAGGCGCACGATGAACATCGACCCGAACATGATTCTGATGGAACTCAAGACACGGGATCCGGAGGAGTACAAACGGATCAAGAAGGAAGGCGGCTTGAAGGCTCTGGACGCATACGTTCTCGGGAAGGAGCGGGAGATCCGGGAGACTCTGCAATACATCACACCGGTCAACCCGAACGCGACGGAACCCAATCCGGCAGATCTGGTGATCGCCCGCGAACTGGCGATGAGCTGAACCATCGGATTTTGCCCGGATCGCTGGAGGAGTCCCGTGGCCCGAAGGCCAAAGCGCGGGACAACCTGACCGCCATCAAACTGGTCAAGCGGTTGGCGGCGGAAGGACGCGCAGCCACGCCGGAGCAGCAGCAGAGTATCGCCAAATTTGTTGGATGGGGCGGTTTGAGCGGCGTCTTCCCGAACACCAGAGGGCAGATGAACCCGGGGTTGAAGGAGATCGGTGAAGCGTTGCAACAGGTTCTCTCCGAAGACGAATACGCCACGGCCCGCAAATCCACCCAGTACGCCCATTACACCTCGGAACCCGTGGTGCGCGCCATGTGGCGGGCGGTGGAGCATCTGGGATTCAAGGGGGGCAAGGTGTTCGAGCCGGGCATGGGAACCGGCAACTTCGCCGGAATGATGCCCGAATCCTTGACGCACCGATCGGACTACACCGGCGTGGAGATGGATCCCATGACGGCCCGTATCGCCCAGGCCTTGTACCCGAAGCACGATATCCGGGAGGATGACTTCACCCAATATACGATCCCCAAAGGGGTGTTCGATCTGGCCATCGGCAACCCGCCGTTCGCGGACATTCCCATCAAATCCGATCCGGCCTACGCCAAGCACGCTTTTCTCCTGCACGACTATTTTTTTGCCAAGAGCATGGATGCCCTGCGGCCCGGGGGCATCCTGGCCTTCATCTCCTCGGCGGGCACCCTGAACAAGATGGATCCCAAAGCGCGCAACCATCTGGCGGACCGGGCCGATTTTCTGGGCGCGATCCGCTTGCCGGGCAATGCCTTCGCCAAGAATGCCGGAACCGAAGTGACCACGGACATCATTTTTTTGCGCAAGCGCGAGGCCGGTGAACCGCAGGGGGATCGCTCCTGGACCAAAGTCGAGACCTTCACAGGCCCGGACAAAACCGGGGAGCCGAAGACCGGGTACAAGAACGCCTGGTTCGGGGCGCATCCCGAGATGATCCTGGGGGAGGAAGGATTCTTCGACCCCCTGTATCCAGGGCGGTATGCGGTACGGGCGCGTGCGGGCGATGATCTGGCCACGTTGCTCGATGCGGCCATTCAACGGCTGCCATCCCATGTGATGACAGGCAAAAACAGGGCGCAGGCTGCGGAAAAGCGAATCGACACCCGGGTTGCCGAAACCAAGAACGGATCCTACTACATGAAGGATGGCGGGCTGTTCCAGTTCGTGGATGGGCGCGGGACGCCGATACGGACACGGGGGCCGGGGGTGGTCGGCGGCAAGAGCAAAGCGGAGCAAGAGACGATCAAGCGGTTGATTCCGCTTCGGGATGCGTTGCGGGCGGTATACGCGGCGGATGCATCCGACAACCCCGGAGTCGCGGCCAAAGCCAGAAAGGAGCTGAACCGGCTGTATGATGCCTTCGTGGCGGCCAATGGGCCGATCAACAAAACGGTGGTCACGACCAGCAGGCCCACCCTGATCCAGCAGGAGAAGGCCCGCAACGAAGCGCGTGAACAGTCCGAACGGTTTGACGAGGGATCGTTCGACCCTACCGCCATGCTTCTGGCGAATCGTCCGCTCAAGGAGATCGCCGAGGCCAGGCAAAAGGCCCGCAGTGAGGCCCTGTCCAGGAAATTTTCATGGAATGAGGGATCGTTCAACCCGGAAGAAATGCCGGACAACGAGATTTTCCGTTATCCGAATATCGATCCGTTTGGCGACGATCCGGAGAGTTACCGGCTGCGTTCCATCGAGGCCTATGACCGGGACAGCGGCAAGGCGAGCAAACGACTGGTTTTTACGCAAAATCCTGTCACCGTGGAATCCGCCCCGGTGATCCGTTCCGTTGGGGATGCCCTGTTGCACGTCCTGAACAAGACAGGACAGGTGGATATCGGGGCCATCATGGAGGTATCCGGCAAGAGCCGGGATGCGGTCATCGCGGAGCTGGGCGACAAGGTGTTCCCGTTGCCGGGCAAGAATGATCAATGGGTGACGCGGGACGAGTACCTGTCGGGCCGCGTCCGGACCAAGCTCCAGGAGGCCAAAGAGGCGGCGGAACGGGATCCGGCCTTTGAGCGCAACGTGGAGGCCCTGATCAAGGCGCAACCGGCCCCGCTGGCCCCGGAGGAGATCCGTCTGACCCTGGGCATGAACTGGATCCCGGAAAACGTCATCGAGGCGTTCGTCACCAAGGGGCTTGGATTGAAGCAGGCCTCGGTCACGCAGATCGGTGGACTCGGGGAGTGGCTGGTGCGTGGGGACGAGCGATCGGCAGAGGCGACCAGCGTGTGGGGCACCCCGGAAAAAACGGCCATCGAACTGCTGCGTCACGCCCTCAACAAGCAGGTGCCGCGCATCTACCACCCCGGAGAGGAATCCGGCAAACCGGGGCCGCTGAATGCGGAAGCCACCGGGGCGGCGATCGCCAAGATGCAGGAGATTCAGGAAAAGTTCACGGAATGGGCGTCCGGAGTCGATTCGCTGTTCAAGCTGTACAACGATCTGTTCAACAACAACGTGGTGCCGGATCGGGTGGATGGGTCGTATCTGACCACGCCTGGCGTGCGGGTCGGGTGGGAGTGGCGACCGCATCAGAAATCGGTGATCGCCCGGATCATCATGCGCGGCAACACCTACATGGGACACTGCGTCGGGTCCGGAAAGACCTCGGCCATGATCGGTTCCGCCATGGAGATGCGCCGTCTCGGACTGGTGAAGAAGCCCATGTTCGTGGTGCCGAATCACATGCTGATCCAGTTCACCGACGAATTCTATGATCAGTACCCGACCGCCAAGATCATGGTGGCGGACGAAGAGAAATTCCACACCTCCCGACGCAAGCAGTTCATCGCCGACGTGGCCAGTCAGGATCTGGACGCGGTGATCATCACCCATTCGGCGTTCGGCATGATCCCGATCAGTGACGACTTCCAGAACACCATGCTGGAAGAGCAGGTCGAAATCTATCGCAATGCCATCACCGAAGCAGAGCAGGAAAAGGGAGAGGATTCCCGGATCACCATCAAGCGGCTTGAAAAACAGGTGCAGCGACTGACAGAACGGATCTCCGGACAGAACGCCATGAAAAAGGATCAGGTGTTCACCTTCGAGGAGATGGGGGTGGACTTCCTGTATGTGGATGAGGCCCACGAGTTCCGGAAGCTCTCCTTCCCCACCAAGCAGCAGTTGAAGGGAATCGATCCGGAAGGGTCCAAAAAGGCCTGGGATCTGTTCACCAAAACCCGCTATCTGGAGACCGTCCGCCCGGGTCGCAATCTGGTCATGGCCTCCGGAACGCCCGTCACCAACACCATGGGGGAGCTGTTCACCCTCTCTCGGTTCATCCAGCCCAAGGAGCTGGAACAGGTGGGGCTGAATCACTTCGACGACTGGTCCGCCATGTTCGGCACCGTTAGTGCCGACCAGGAGCAGACGCCCACCGGGGGGTATCAATTGGTGACTCGGTTCAACCGCTTCGTCAATGTGGCGGATCTCTCCCGCATGGTGCGGCAAAACATGGATGTGGTGACCTCCACCCAATTGGGGGAGT
>JADGBU010000179.1 GCA_015231295.1 Magnetococcales bacterium
TGGTGGGGATCAACCGGGATCCGGTGACCATCCGGGAGATCGAGCGCACCGTGGTGGAGGAGGGTTTCGCCCGTGGGCTGATCAAACCGTTGCCTCCGAGCGAACGGACCGGCAAGCGGGTCGCGGTGATCGGCTCTGGCCCGGCGGGCATGGCGGCGGCGCCGCAGCTCACCCGCGCCGGTCACGCGGTGACGCTGTTCGAGAAGAATGAACGGGCCGGAGGCTTGTTGCGCTTCGGCATTCCGGATTTCAAGCTGGAAAAGTCGGTGATCGATCGCCGTCTGAAGCAGATGACCGACGAAGGCTTGACCCTGCGTACCGGCGTGCATGTGGGGGTGGATTATTCGGTGGAGGCGTTGCGGGCCGATTTCGACGCGATTCTGCTCACCGGAGGCTCCGAGCAGCCCCGTGACCTGCCGGTGCCGGGACGGGAGTTGAATGGCATCCATTTTGCCATGAGCTATCTGGCGCAGCAGAATCGTCGGGTTCATGGCACGCCGATTTCGGCTCCCGAGGCGATTTTCGCGGTGGGCAAGCGGGTGGTGGTGATCGGCGGCGGCGATACCGGCGCCGACTGCGTGGGCA
Source organism: Magnetococcales bacterium (assembly GCA_015231295.1). Lineage (GTDB taxonomy): Bacteria > Pseudomonadota > Magnetococcia > Magnetococcales > Magnetaquicoccaceae > Magnetaquiglobus. Next base: position 586 of record JADGBU010000179.1, read on the forward strand.
CGGCGATCCGTCAGGGGGCCACCAGCGTCACCCAGGTGGAACTGCTGCCCAAGCCCCCCAAGGAGCGCGCTCCGGAAACCCCGTGGCCCATGTGGCCCAATGTGCTGCGGACCTCCAGCTCCCACCTGGAAGGGTGCGAGCGGATGTGGAGTATCCTGACCCGCGCCTTCGAGGGCGGTCACGATGGCCGGGTGAAGGGGATCCACTGCGTCAAGCTGCACTGGATCGAACAGGAAGGGGGCGGGCGTCCCCGCATGCAGGAGATTCCCGGCTCGGAATTTTTCCTGGATGCCGATCTGGTGCTGTTGGCCATGGGTTTCGTGCATCCGGTGCGCGGCGGCCTGCTGGAGGGACTGGGCGTGGCCCTGGATGGCCGGGGCAACGTGCAGGTCGATGCGGGCTTCATGACCAGTCAGAGCGGCATCTTCGCCGCCGGAGACATGGCGACCGGACAATCCCTGGTGCTCAAGGCGATCGATGGCGGACGCCGGGCTGCGGTGGCCGTGGATGGCTGGCTGCGGGGCGGCGAGTCTGTGTTGGCCTGGAGCGTGCAACAGCCTTGACAGGGGCAGGGCGGTTCTTTACTATTCCAGTCAAGAGTGAAAGCGTGTCGGTAACTTATACAAGAAGGGACTCGGGACGGATATCATGAATGGATCGACGCAGGATCACGAAGACAAACTTGCTGCCTCCATGTCGGATCTGGAACACCGCTGGAACAGCATGGCCCGCACCATCCGTGATCAGCGCGAGCAGATCGCCGGACTCCAGGGACGGGTTTCCGAACAGAGTGGCATGATCTCCGATCTGGAGACCCAGGTGCTGCAACTCCAGGAGCGTCAGGAGTCCCTGGAACGGGAGAAGTCGGACATCATTGCCAGAATCGAAGGCTTGCTGCTCCGGTACGAAGATTTGGAATCATAAAAAGAGGCGTTCGCGCCCCTTCCGGACTTGGGAACCATGACTGAAACCTTTGAAGTTCGCATTCGTGGTCAGGTTTTTAAGCTGAAATCCCAGGCAAGCGGTGAATATGTCCGCGAGCTTACCGAATATGTGAACGAGGTCATGGGACAGGTGGCGCAGGAGTCCTATATCGCCTCCAGCGAACGCACGGCGATCATGGCCGCGCTCAAGATCGCGGACGATTTCCTGCAACACCAGCGGTCGGTGGCCAGACAGACGGAAGTCGCGAAAGAGAAGATCAGCGGTCTGATCGCACGCAGCGATCAACTGCTCAATGGATGAACAATCATGCCGGGCACCCCTGCGGTGTTCGTGAGGAGACCATCCTCCTGAGCCGATAACTTATGAACCTGGGAACCGTGCCCTGATTGTGGAGTGTCACCCCTCTATGGGGTTGCCAGAAGCGATTATTCATGGATCCACCTTGACAAAAGGGTTCAGAGAGTGCGATCCCACGGCACAGGCGGGGGCCCCGGCATGCATGGCGTGTACGAATGGCTCAAACGGATCACACCAAGGCCGCGTTGCGTCAGCGTCTGCGAAGCGAACGCCGCGCGCTGACCCGAGAGCAGGTGGCCGAGCGATCTGACGAGATCGTCCGTCATGTCGTGACCGCGCCCTTTTTTGAACGGGCGCGCCTGATCGGGTTGTACCTTCCTTTTGACAACGAAGTCGATCCCTCCTCTTTATTCCACCAAGCCGCTCGCGCCGGCAAAGAGACTTTTGTACCGATCGTCGAAAAAAGTACCCGTTCCATGCGCTTTGTCGCGTATCGACCGGGAGATCCGTTGCAAAACGGAGCGTATGGCATCGCGGAACCCGTGATCGATCCCCATCGGACGGTCGCGCGGGATATGCTGGAACTGGAACTTGTTTTTCAGCCGTTGATCGGCTTCGATCGCAAGGGATGTCGCCTCGGCTTCGGCGGTGGCTATCACGATCGGGCCTTGGCTGCGTCTCGATCGTCTGCGACCGTGACCTGTGTGGGATTGGCCTATGCCTTTCAGGAGGTGCCATCCCTGCCCCGCGAACCCCACGATGTGCCGATGGGGTGGGTAGTGACCGAACGGGGTGTGCGGTGTTGCGGGGACGTTGGTTGACTCTAGTGGGTTCTGCCGTCGTGGTCACTGGCCGACGAGGAGCCTTATAAAGGTTTTTCTGGAATGGAAATTCTCTGGTTGTTGGTCGGCGTGGCACTGGGTGCTGCGGTTCCTTTGGTCTTGATGCGTCAATGGCGTCGTCAGCAGACGCGCTCCTTCCAGGAACGGGAGGAACGGGTCCAATTGATGCTCCGCAGTGCCGAAGAGAAAACCGAATCGGCGGCGCGCGAGGCGGAGTTGCTGGTCAAAACCGAACGACTGCGCATCGAAGAGCAACTCAAGGAGCAGTTCCGCGATCGCCAGGAGGAACTGGATCGCCTGAAACAGCGGTTCGACAAGCGCGAAGAGCAGTTGGATCGTAAATTCGATCAACTGGATCAGCGGGAACGGGAAGTGGATCGGCGTCGCAATCAGGTGGAACAGGATGCCCGTACCCTGGAAACCCGCAAGGAAGCCTGTCTGAAACAGGAAGAGGCGATCGTCCGCCGTCTGGAAGAGGTCGCCGGTCTCACCACCGAAGAGGCCAAGGCGCAACTGGTGGTGGGATTGCAGGAAGAGGTGCGCCGCGAGTCGGCCAACTTCATGAAACGGGCCGAAGACGAGGCCAAAGAGGGGGCGGATCGCAAGGCCCAGGAGATCATGGGCACGGCGATTCAACGGCTGGCCGGAGAGTTCGTCGCCGAACGCACCGTGACCGTGGTCGCCATCACCTCCGAAGAGATGAAAGGACGCATCATCGGTCGGGAGGGACGCAACATCCGCGCCCTGGAAGCGGCCACCGGATGCGATCTGATCATCGACGATACCCCGGAAGCGGTGGTGATTTCCGGCTTCAATCCGGTACGGCGTCAGGTGGCACGGCAGGCCCTGGAAGAGTTGATCAGCGATGGTCGCATCCATCCGGCCCGCATCGAAAGCGTGGTGCGCAAGGCCGAAAAGAATGTCAACAACGAAATCCGCGAAGCCGGGGAACGGGCCGTCTTCGAGCTGGGACTCTCCGGGATTCATCCCGATATCGTCAAGCTCGTCGGCACCCTGAAGTTTCGCACCTCCTATACCCAGAACGTCCTGTCCCACTCCGTGGAGGTGGCCCGCTTCGCCGGTATGATGGCCGATGAGTTGGGACTCGATTTCAATATGGCGCGCCGTTGCGGTCTGCTCCATGACATCGGCAAGGCGGTGGATCATGAAGTCCAGGGATCCCATGCGGTGATCGGTGGACAATACGCCAAAAAATATAAAGAACATCCGTTGGTGGTCAACGCCATCTGGTCGCACCATTTCGACATCGAACCGATTTCGGTCTATGGCCCGCTGATCAATGCCGCCGATGCGCTGTCCGCAGCCCGTCCGGGGGCGCGACGCGAAAATGTCGAAACCTATATCAAGCGGCTGGAACTGCTCGAAGGGCTGGCCATGGAGTTTCCGGGGGTGGAAAAAGCCTTCGCCATCCAGGCCGGACGCGAGTTGCGGGTGATGGTCGCCTACGATCGGGTCAAGGATGAAGGTGCCTTGACCCTGGCCAGCGAAATCGCGACGCGGGTCGAAAATGAAATGACCTATCCGGGCCAGATCCGGGTGACGGTGATTCGGGAAATGCGTGCCACGGCTGTGGCGCAATGATGCCTGGGAGAAAAGGAGATCAAAGCATGTCCGGATGGATGAGGATCGTCCTGGGGGGGCTGGTTTTGGGGAGCGTGTTTTCCGGGATGGCCTGGGCCGGAGAGGAGAGCCATTCGGGACAGGCGTTGCAGGATGCCGGTCAGGCCAGCGGTTTCGCCAGTCGCGCTTTGATGCATGGCATCGTCTCGGCGGGACAGGCTACCTCGGCGGTGACGGCGGTTCCGTTGTCGGTGGGTGGGTTGGTGTCGGGAGCGGCGGGAGCTGCCAGTGCCACCATCGCGGCGGATTCGCAACAGGCGGCGAGCGCGCCGGTTGATGCGGCCCCTCTACCCGTCACCGAAGAGGTGATCACCATTCTCGCGCCCGATGAGGCGTTGAAAGCTCCGGATGCTCGACAGGGCGCGCCGAAAAAACCTTAAATATTGAAAAAAAAGAGAGGGTCTTGGGTGGCATTCCCCAGGGTGTTGGTTTTGACTTTGATCTTCATGGTAGATGGCGCGCTTTCGTAAAAGCGCGCCCAAGGCGCAAGTCCCAAGGGCTTCGCCCTTGGATCCCACCAGGGGCCAATGGCCCCTGGACCCCAATAGTCGAACGAGGTGTGGCATGAGGCGACTGCTACTGCTGCTGCTGTTGATCGTACCGGTGATGATGGGTGCCTCCGACGCCGATGCCTCTTCCGGTTCCGGCGCGCCGACCCCGAGTCGTTTTACGTCCGATCAAATTTCCGCGTTTGCCAAGCAGGTCGAAAAGACGCTCGCCGCCCAGGGAGCGCGGGTCGCGATCCTGGCCCGCATGGGCCGTCCGGCGTCCGAATTGCCTCCGGGTATGCATTTCACCCATGTGGCGTTCGCGGTCTACTCGGAAATCACCACCCGCGATGGCCGTAAATTGCCGGGGTACGCGATTCACAACCTCTATCAAAAATCCGATCGCCCCGATGTCAGCGAACTGGTGATGGATTACCCGGTCGATTTTTTCGCCGGAGTGGCGGAACTCGAAGCGGGCATCCTGATCCCGTCGGCCAAATTGCAACAACGCCTGCTCTCCTGGATCGGCACCCCCGAATATCGGGCTCTGCATGATCCGCACTATTCGGTGATCGCCAATCCCTACACCCTGGGCCGACAGAATTGCACCGAATTCGTGCTGGATGTGCTTCATGCGGCCATCCATCAAACCGGGGACGTGCGGGTCATCAAAGAGGCCGAAAAACGCTATTTCGAGGCCCAGGAGGTGGCGGTCAATCCGTTCAAGCTGATGCTCGGTGCCATGTTCAGTCAGGAGGTGGCGACCGATGATCATCCCGGCCCGCCGGTGACGGCCACCTTCGAAAAAATCGCCTCCTTCCTGAAAAAATACGATGCCGGTGCCTCTGAACAACTCCTCAAACCGTAGAGGTCAACCGGATCATCGGACACGGCGTGAGGAGAGAAGAGCATGATGGAGCTGTCGGCGTTGCGATTGACGCTGTTCTTCACCGCGAACCTCTCCCTGACGGAATGGGATCGCCTGGGCATGCTGGAGCGGGAAACCGCGCTCTATCTGGCGTTGCAATCCAGACTCGGCGGCATCTCTTTCGTGACCTATGGGGATGGTCGGGATCTGGCGTATCGCGCCCGGTTGTCGGGAATCGAGGTGGCCTGCAATCGTTGGCGTCTCCCCTGGCCCTGGTATTGGCGATGGCTGGCGGCGGTGCCGGCCCGCTGGAAGTCGGGTCCGGTGATCTTCAAGAGCAATCAGATGCCCGGAGCCGATACGGCCCTGGCTTTGGCGAAACGGTTCGACAAACCGTTTATCGCCCGCTGCGGTTATCTGCATTCGGATACCATCAGCCGTCGCCATGGGGAGGATTCCCCGGAAGCGGCGCGGGCTCTGGAGCGGGAAGGTCGGGTGTTTCGGGGGGCCGATCGGGTGGTCGTGACCACGCCGCTGATGGCGGCGCAGGCGATCGCGCGGCATGGACTCGCGCCGGAGCGGGTGCGGGTGATTCCCAATTATGTGAATGTGGATCTTTTTACGCCGAAGCCGCCGGTTGACGGGGAAAAATCGCGGCCACGGGTGCTGTTTGTGGGGCGTCTGGATGAGCAGAAGGATCCTTTTCTGCTCCTGGAGGCTCTGGCCGGTGAAGCGGTCGAGTTGTGGATGATCGGCCTGGGACCGATGCGGGAGGCTCTGGAACGCCGGGCCGGGCAATTGGGGCTATCGGTACGCTTTTTGGGTTCGCAGCCGCACGGTACGTTGCCGGATTGGATGAACCGGTCGGATGTA
>JADGBU010000180.1 GCA_015231295.1 Magnetococcales bacterium
CTTGGAGACTCCGTCTCCAAACCTCTGCCGGGGAGCGTGCCGCTCCCCGGACCCCGGCAATCTTCAGGAGTTTAGGAACAGATCCCGAAGCAAAACATAGCCATAACGAATCCAGACCCTGGTCAGTTTGATTTTGGATTCACCGAAAATGCGGGCATGTTCGTGACTGGGCACTTCGACGAGACGATACTGTTTTTTCAGGGTCTTGATGACCATTTCCTGTTCGATGGTGGTGATTTTCTCCCGGAGATCGAGAGCCCGGAGCACCGAAACCCGCAAGGCGCGAAAACCGTTCTGACTGTCGCTGATGGTCACGCCGAAACGCCGGTTGATGCAGGCGGTGATGAACGCGCTGCCGGCCAGCCGGAAAAATTCCTGAAACGATCCATGGAGTTCGCTCGATCCGCCGAGCAGTCGGGAGGCCTGGACATGATCGGCGAGATTGTCGCGCAGCGGTTGCAACAATTTGGGGATATCGGCCACGTCATGGGAGCCGTCGGCGTCGATGAAGAGCACCAGTTCGGTGGTGAGGGCCGGAATGATCCCCCGAATGGCACTCCCTTTTCCGGGCTCGGGAATGGTGAACACACGGGCTCCGGCCTGGGCGGCCAGTTGCGGAGTTCCGTCGCGGGAGAGAGAATCGACCACCCACACATGCGGTGTGATCTTCAGGCAGCAGAGGACCATTTCCGAGATGGTTTCGGCCTCGTCACGGGTGGGAATGACGATGGTGAGGGTCGGCATGGGATTCATGAGGAGGATCCGTGGATGGTGGGCAGCAGATTGCCCAGAATGGTGGGATAGGCATCGCACGGGGTCCAGCATCCCGGACAACGGGCGGAGAGAATCTCCTGTCGCGCCTGTCGGGCCGGGGCGGCGGCGAGCAGACGCGAGAGCTGAAATTCATGTTCCCGCAACCCGCCCACCGGACGATCCCAGATGCTGCACGGCAGACAGGTGCCATCCGGATCGAGAAACAGTGAGGAACTCAGGGCCAGACAGGGCATGGGGTGGTGTTGTCCGGCGATGAAGCGTCGGGCGATCGCGAGATAACGGCGTTCCAAAAAGGCCACCGGATCGGGCGATCGGGTACGTTTTCGGGCGTGCAGGGTGGTCAACTCCTCCAGGAAGGCCGGGCGGTTGGATGCCGAACGCAGGGTCGTGTTCTCGTTTTGGTAGTAGTGGGCCGAATGATGGGCGAGATTCAAATGCCAGTGTCGCCAGTGGGTGTGGGGCAGTTGTCGCCGTACCGCTTCCATGGTGGCGGTAAGCGTGCCGACGTTGCGATCCGACAGGGTGAAACCAAAGTAAAGTTGCAATCTGGGATCGGGATGCCGCTCGAAATGACGATAGATTTCCAGAGCGTTGCGCCAGTTGCCCGAGACCCCTCGGAGGATGTCGTGTTGTTCGGGGGTGCCATCCAGGCTCAGGGTGAGGGAGAGCCTGGGGGGATCGAGGGCGAGAATCTCCTGGATGCGTTGAATGGTCAGCGCGGGAGCGACGGCGTTGCTCGGCAGATGCAGATGATACAGACGCGGCGAGTGACGCAACAGAATGGCGATCAACTCCGAAAGATCCGGTCGCAGAAACGGCTCGCCTCCGGTGATATCGATCCAGGAAAAACGGGGATTGCGCCGGAAAAAGGTTTCGATTTCGTCGAGAGTCAGGGGATCCGGGGGATCGGACTGTTTCCAGATGGTGCATTGCAGACAACGGGAGTTGCACCGTCGCGTAACCATGAAGGTCAGCTTGTAGGGATGGGGAGAGCGGTTCAGGTTGGCGCGGAGAATGGCCTGCGCCAGATGCCAGGATCGCACGGGAGTCAAGATCGGAAGTTCCGCAGCGCGCCGGATTGGAGAGTCGGGATCGCGCGAGATTTTGGAGAAATGGAGCGGGTGAGGAGAATCGAACTCCCGCCTTAAGCTTGGGAAGCTTAGGCCCTACCATTAGACGACACCCGCATGGTCGAACAAGAATCACGCTGGTTGAGCAGTCTAGGGGATTTCCTTGCAGGGGTCAACCGGGAATCTGTGACGGGTGGGGCGGAAAAAAATGGGATCCGGGGTGCAAAAGGGGTTTTCAATGAGAGCGGATCCGGGTAAAAAGAGAAGATGAACAGTTCCCCGAAATCTTCCCCTTCCCCCTCCTGGCTCGATCGGATCTCCTGGCCGATGTTGCTGTTATTGGCAACTTGGCTCGCCGTGGCTCCGGTGGTGCCGGAACCCCATTTGATCGAAAAGTGGCGCATGCTGTTTTCCGGTACGCTGTACCGGGCCATCGACATTTTCGATCTGTTTTTGCATACCACGCCGCTGGCAGTGGTGGTCCTCAAGGGGTGGCGTTGGATCGAGGGCCGACGGCAGGCATGAATATCGTCCTGATCGGGCCTCGGGGCGTGGGCAAGTCGAGTGTCAGCCGCGCCCTGTCCCGTTTGTGTCGTCGTCCGATCCTCTCCACCGATCTGCTGATCTCCTACGAAAATCAAGGCCGTTCCATCCCCGAGATTCTCCGGGAGAGTCACGGGGATTGGCGTCGTTTCCGCGATCTGGAGTACGCGGTGGTCGAGAAGGTTTCCCGTCTCGATTCGATGATCATCGACGCGGGCGGGGGTGTGGTGGTGGATCTGGACGCGGAGGGGCGTGAGATCTACAGCGAGCGTAAAATGACCGCCTTGAAACGTCATGGTCTGGTGGTTCATCTGACCGGGGATCCGACTCTGTTGGCCGCCCGAATCGCGGGGGATGCCAATCGTCCCGCGCTGAGCGCGCATCACTCCGAGGAGGCGATCATGCGGCGGAGGGATCCGTTTTATCGTCGCGCCGCCGATGTCACCCTCGACACGGTTCACCTGCGTCGTCAGGATCTGGCCGCGATCATCCTGCAACATCTCTCCATCGCCGACGCCCCCTGAACATGACCGCTCCGTGGAACCGATCCCCGGCAAGCCTTCACCTCTTGATTCACGCTTTGGAAGCGAACCGCTCCCAAATCCGCTCCAGGGAGTCGAAATCCTCCCGGCGCAGTCTGGCCGGATCGATCTGAAACCGGAAGGTCCGATCCAGCATCGAGATCAACTCCACGATGCTCAGGGAGTCGAGCACGCCGCCGGAGACCAGACGCGACCACTCCGACTCTTCGATCATGGGGTGGATTTCGCGCACCTTGAGCCGCATCAACTCCAGATAGTGCGCATAGGTGCCGTCCCAGAGTCGGGACTCCGGGGCCGGATCGTTGGCCGACAGATCCAGAAAGCCGAATCGCTCCTGAATCGCCTGGAGCACCACCCCCTCGTGAACCGGATCCAGATGGGCTTTGTCGCACAGGCGATCCGGATTCATGAATCCGTTTTCATCCAGCAGCGGCGTGCAGACATCGATGAAATGGATCGCCAATTCGGCGCACAGCGACTGCATGAGGGCGTAAAATCGGGACTGGTGACGATATCGGCTTGCGGGCGTTCCCCGGATCGGCCATTGGAGATCACCGTTTTCGATATTCACCGGATGGGTGGGAATGCCGGTCATATAGGCCAGACGCCCCGGCCACAGACGACGCAGAATCGACAAAAATTCCCGATAGGCCTGCACCGATCGCAGAATCCGCGCATCCGGATCCGGATCGGCGGAAAAAATCGAACGGCACTCCGGCTCGCCACAGGCCAGAATCAGCACATCGGTGGCCCCCAGTCGGCTGACCAGATTGGCAAAGAAGGGGATGGTCTGTCGCCAGTTTTCCGACCAGAGCAGGCCGAGCCAATGGGCGTGAATCCGCCGATAGCGGTTGTGATGCGTGGTCGGACCGCTCCAGAACAGCCGCACATGACTGTCACCGATCAGATGCAGTTCGGTGCCCAAAGCGGTTTCGTAGCGGCGCAGATTTTCCAGGCGAGCCATTTTGCCGCTGGAGGTTTTTTTCAGCCAGTTGCGGGGCACGCACACCACTTCGGAGCGAATGTCGAACAGGGCGTCGAGATCCCGGCGCAATTCGGCTTGCAGGGTACGCTGTTCATTCGGGTTCAGCTCCCGCACCGGTTCGAACAGCACCAGCACCTGTTCCGAATCCACGCCCGCATCCAGCCGTCCCATCGCCGCCACCCGACCCGGATAGACCAGAGATGAGCGGCTGACCTCCTCTTCCAGGTCTCCGGGATGGATGTTTTTGCCGTTGTGGATGATCAACTCCTTGATACGTCCGGTGACGAAGAGTTCCCCGTCATGGACAAAGCCCAGATCCCCGGTGGGAAACCAGCCATCGGCGCGCAGCGGCGGCTGGCCGTAATATCCCCGGACCGCGCAAGGTCCGGCGATCTGAATTTCGCCGACCTGCTCCTCCTCCGAGCGACAGGCGATGCGCACCATCACCCCTTCGAGGCGGGTGCCGCATCCGAAAATCCCGGTAGTGCCTTCGCTCGGCGTCGTGCTTTGACCTGCCAGCCCCTCTCCCAGCACCACCACCTGACGCCGCGCCAACGCGATCCGATCGAGCATGAGCAGCCTCGGGGGGGTTCCCGGTCGGGTCTGGGTGACGGCGAAGACATTTTCCGCCAGGGCGTAGCTGATCGCCAGGGTGTTCGGATCGACTCCGAACGCGGTGACGAACCGTTCGAACGCGCCGGAAGAAACCGGCTCCGAACAGTTGACAAAGGCCCGCATCGAGGAGAGATCGAACGTTCCTCCCACGCGGGCCAGCCAGGAAAAGGCAAAATTGGGCAACCAGCAGAGCGTGCCCCGGTATCGTTCGATCACCCCCAGCAGCCAGGCGGGATTGGCGGCCCATTCGAAGGTATCGAGCAGATGGAGCGGGGTCCGGGTCAGGAGGGCGGGCAGGAAGACGCCGGCCAATCCCATATCGTGATAGAGCGGCAGCCAACTGACCAGGCAATCCCGTTGCGGATCGAGTTGCAGCATCCGGGCATAGGCGCGAATCTGGGCGGTAAGCATGGCCGAGCTGATGGCGACCGCTTTTTGCAGGCCGGTGGTTCCGGAGCTGCATTGCAGGAACAGGGGCGCGTCGGGGTCGATGGCCGGAGCGGGAAAAGAGAACGCTTCGGGGGCCAGATTCCGTTCCGAGAGCAACTCCGGGCAGACGGTTCGATCCTGTTCTTCCCCCACCACCACGCAGCCGCCGAACCGTTGGTGATAATTGGCCAATTTACGGGCGTACTCTTCGGGAGAGATTTTGCGGCTCGGATGGGAGAGGAACGCCGGCAGGCGTCCCGCGAGGATCGCCCCGAACCAGGCGGCGGTCATGGAGAGGCTCATGCGACCGAGGATGGACACCACCGGTTGCGGCGTCTGCTGCAGGTGGTTGGCCCAGCGATGGACTTCCTGGGCGAAGCGGGTGGAGGTGATGGTTTCCACCGCGCCATCGGCGGAGCGGTGGAGCCAGAACAGGGGTCGTTCCGGCCCGTGCAGTCCGGTGAGAAAGGCCTCGATCATGCGGAATCACCTGAAAGATGCGGCAACCTGGAAAATCTGGTGTAAATGTTGCTAAACGTGCCCAAGAGAGCCCAATTCGTCAAACGACTCCATCCCAACAGGATATTCAGGCCATGAATCCCTTTCGGAGCAAGACGCCACCGCGATCGTTGTCCGATGCCAGACAGATTCTGTTCCACATTCAGGAACCGGGCTGCAATGGATACGATTTTCACTATCATCTCCAGGAGCAGACCGAATATGTGATCGGACGGGTCGGCTCCGACCCTGTGGCGCATTCGGGTATACGCATTGATTTACAAGATCATCTGGTATCACGCAACCATTGTCGGCTGTTTCCGCATGCCAAGGGTTTCTGGATGATCGAAGATCTGGGCAGCACCAACGGGACGTTTCTCAAGGCTCCCGACGCCTGGATTCAGGTAACGGAGATCACCCCCATACCGGCCAAGATTGTCATTCGGGTTGGGCAGACCCTGTTGGCGGTGACGCCTCTGGATGAGAAAGCGCAGTCGCACGCCCGTTGGACCTGGAAACGTCTGGCGCAACAGGTCGCCTGATGGCCGATGGCGTTCACGCCAAGCTCATTCTGTTGGAACATGGCGTGCTGATCCGGGAGTATCTCATGGAGAAGGAGATCATGACCATCGGTCGCATCTCCTCCTGTGAGATTCGTCTTGCGTATCCACCCATTTCCCGCACACATGCCCGGATTGAGCGGCTTGATTCGGACCACTATCGGTTGAGAGACCTGAACAGCAAGAATGGCACCCTGGTCAACAGCACCCGCGTTCAGGAACATCGGCTCAGACATGGGGACCGGATCCTGTTGGGGAAATACACCGTGATCTTTTGGTGTCCCAGGGAGTCGAAGCCGTAACGAGTGGTGAAAGAAAAGAAGGGGTCTGGGGGATTCTTCCCCCAGGGTTTTGGAATCGAAGGCACCGCCTGCGGCGAAAGTCCCATATATGGACCCATCCTCCGACGCAAGGAAATTCGACAAAATT
>JADGBU010000181.1:0-3984 GCA_015231295.1 Magnetococcales bacterium
GGAAATGGTCAAGCTGCAAGACAAAATCTCCCGGCAGGTGGAAGAGGGCATCTCCAAGAATCAACGTCAATTCTTCCTGCGGGAGCAGTTGAAGGAGATCCAGAAAGAGCTCGGCATCACCAAGGATGACCGCACCGCCGACATGGAACGGTTCCGGGAGCGTCTGACCCATCTCAATCTCACCGATGAACCGCAAAAGCGCATCGAAGAAGAGCTGGACAAACTCTCCATCCTGGAAACCGGCTCCTCGGAATATGGCGTCACCCGCAACTATGTGGACTGGTTGACCAGTCTGCCCTGGGGGGTCCATACCAAGGACAAACTGGATATCTCCCGGGCGCGTCAGGTGCTCAACAAGGATCACGACGCCCTCGGAGACGTGAAGGAACGCATCCTGGAATTTCTCGCCGTGGGCAAGCTCAAGGGGGAGATCGGCGGATCGATCATTCTGCTGGTCGGTCCTCCCGGTGTGGGCAAGACCTCCATTGGTCGCTCGGTGGCCCGCGCGGTGGGACGCAAATTTTTCCGCTTTTCCGTGGGCGGCATGCGCGACGAGGCGGAAATCAAAGGCCATCGCCGCACCTATGTGGGCGCGATGCCCGGCAAGATGATCCAGGCGTTACGCCGTACCGAAGCGGCCAATCCCATCATCATGCTCGACGAGGTGGACAAGATCGGTGCCAGCTATCACGGCGATCCGGCCTCGGCGTTGCTGGAGGTGCTCGACCCGGAACAAAACAGCGAATTCCTCGATCACTATCTCGACGTCCGTTTCGATCTGTCGAAGATTCTGTTCATCTGCACCGCCAACCAGCTCGACACCATTCCTCAGCCGCTGCTCGACCGGATGGAGGTGATCCGGCTCTCCGGCTACATCACCGAAGAGAAGATCAAAATCGCCCGCAATCACCTGATTCCCAAGCAGTACGACAAAAACGGCATGCAGTATGCCCAACTGCGCATCAGCAATGACGCGGTGCGGGTGATCGTCGAAGGATACGCCCGCGAGGCCGGCGTGCGCCGTCTGGAACAAAAAATCGCCGCCATCGTCCGCAAGGCGGCGGTGAAAATTCTCGAAGAGAATGCCACCATTCCGATCCGGGTGGGCAAGGATCAGGTCGAAGCCTTCCTCGGCAAACCGGGATTCCGCGACGAACAACCGTTCCACGGCATCGGCGTGGTGACGGGACTGGCCTGGACCGCCATGGGCGGGGCCACCCTGGATGTGGAAGCCATCACTCCCGGCGGCGAAAAACCGGGACTCACCCTGACCGGCGCCCTGGGCGATGTGATGAAAGAGTCCGCCCACATCGCCCTGAGCTACATCACCTCCAACTGCGCCAAACTGGGGGCGGATCCGAAAATTCTGACCCACAATCCGGTTCATCTTCATGTTCCCGAGGGGGCCACGCCCAAGGATGGACCTTCGGCGGGAATCACCATGGCGACCGCCATGCTCTCCCTGGCCAAGAATCAGCCCATCACCCGGCGTCTGGCCATGACCGGCGAAATCACCCTCACCGGTCAGGTTCTGGCCGTGGGCGGCATCCGCGAAAAGGTGATCGCCGCCCGTCGGGTCGGCATCCGGGAACTGATCATGCCCGAAGCCTGTCGAAAAAGTTTCGAAGAAGTCCCGGATCACATCCGCGAAGGCTTCACGGTTCACTTCGTGCAAAAATATCCCCAGGTGGCCAAACTGGTGTTCGACCCCTGAACCCGGCAGGGGTCCAGGGAGATTCTCGCCCTGATGGGATCCAGGGCGAAACCCTTGGGAGTTGGCGCGCCTTTTCCCGGCCACGCCCGAAAGAACGAAACGGTCGGGAGCTTTAATGATCCACTTCATCACCTCCGAGATGGACCGTTCACTGGCCTATCCGGGATTCTACGATCCAGCCCTGGTGCTTTTTTCCCTGATGGCGGCCTTTCTGGGCTGCCTGACGGGACTTTCCACCCTGGATCCATTGCGCCAGGCACACGGCCCGAAACGCATGCTCTGGCTGCTGTTCGGGGCGACCGCCCTGGGCCTCGGCACCTTTTTGATGCATTTCATCGGCATGCTCGCCTACCGGCTGCCGATCGACGTGTACTACGAAGTGGGTATGACCGCGCTGTCCACGCTGCCCGCGCTGTTGTCCTCCGGCTGGATGCTTCATCTGGCCGGACACCAACAGGCGCGACCGGTTGCCCTGTGGATCGGCGGCACCATCGCCGGAATCGGCATCGGTCTGATGCATCATCTGGGCATGATGGCGATGCATCTCCAGGCCGACATCCGGTTCGATCCGCTGCTGTTCGTGATCTCTCTGCTTTGTGCCGTGGCTCTGGCCATTCTGGCCATTCAGGCCAAAAGCCTCACCCAGGCCCTGCACCTCAAGCCCGACTCCCTCCCCGCCCGACTGCTCGGACCGCTGGTGATGGCGATCTCCATCGCTGGCATGCACTATCTGGCGATGTCTGCCACCCGCTTCTTTCCCGGCTCTCCTCGCCACGCTTCTCCCGACCTGCTGTTGGATCCGGATTTCCTGTTGATCGGTCTGGCGATCCTGTTTTTCGTGCTGATTCTGCTGCTCCTGATCTCCTTTCATCTCCGTCAGGATCGTCGGGAGTCGGCCAGGCAATGGCAACGATTGGGCAGCGCGTTCCATCGCGAAAACCGCAAACTGCTCCTTGGGAACACCGGACTCATCCTGACGGTGCTCCTGTTCGGCACCTGGATCACCACCGCCCTGCACGATACCACCGAGATGGAAAATCGGATCCTGTTCAACCGGATTCATCAAGATCACCTGCTCCAGGAGATCTCCCACACCATCCAGACCCTGGTGGCCGAACTGGACCGGGTTGCGGCACGCCCCGCCCCGAAGAGCCCGCCCAACGCCATCCCCGAACCGATGAGCCGTGCCGAGGTGTCGGCCCGCTTCTCCGCGCCGGGCCGCGCCCAACATCATCCCGGCACTCTGTTGCTGTTGGATCTCCAGGGGGAGACGCAGCTTCGGCTGCAAAAATCCGGCGGCGATCCGGTCATCCTCTCCGACGACCCCATGGAAGGCCCTCCCCTCGATCCGGAGAGCCTGCAATCGCTGCTGGCCTTGAAATGTCACGCCATCCATTTCTCGATGCTGCCGGAATCCGCCCCCGCCGCCGATTTCCGAGAGGGACCATTCCCGCTGCCGGTGCTCCAACTCGCCGCGCCGGTGGTCGGATCCCGGGAAGAGACCACCGGAGTCGCGCTGTTGCGCTATCCCGGCGCGCTGTTGCAAGAGATTCTCCGCAAGAACAGCACCGCGCCCCATGATTTTCTCTACATCATCGATCGGGAGGGGCGTCTGCTGTTTCCCCCGCACCCGAAGGAGCCCTGGAGCGATCCAAATTTCGCCGCCCACTTCCCCATTCTGTGGAAATTTCTCCCGCATCAGGATTCCGGATCGTTTCGCACCCCCGAGGGTCATTTTTTGTTCGCGAATCTGAACCAGGCCCTGCCCGACACGCTGAAATCGCGCCTGTCGGGAAGCGACTCCTGGACCCTGGTGACGCGCATTCAGCCCGAACCCTTCACCCGGCGACATCTGAACGCCCATCCCATTTTCGCCACGATTCTCTATTGCAGCATTCTGTTGGGACTGGTGCTGGCCTGGGGCATCACCCTGACCATGCTCTCGCGACGCCGCCTGGCCAACAGCGAAGCGGAAGCGTTGCGAGAGCTGGAATTCCAAAAGCTGGCCCTGGATGAACATGCCATCGTCTCGGCTACCGATGTCCGGGGCGACATCATCTACGCCAACGACAAATTCGTGGCCATCAGCGGTTACACCCGCGAAGCGTTGATGGGCCGCAACCATCGCATGATCAAATCCCAGGCCCACACTCCGGAGTTCTACCGGGAGTTGTGGCGCACCATCACCTCGGGTCGCACCTGGCATGGCGAGGTGCAGAATCTCGCCAAGGACGGAACGCCCTACTGGGTACGGGCCACCGTGGTCCCAT
>JADGBU010000181.1:4103-6396 GCA_015231295.1 Magnetococcales bacterium
GAATTTCTCGCCAACATGAGTCACGAAATCCGCACGCCGATGAACGCCATCATCGGTCTGAGCCATCTTTGTCTCCAGACGCCGTTGAACGCCAGACAACGGGATTACATCCGCAAGGTCCACGACGCGGCCTCCTCCTTGCTGCGGATCATCAACGACATTCTCGACTACTCCAAAATCGAGGCCGGACGCCTGGACATGGAGGCCATCGATTTTACCCTGGAAGAGGTTTTGAGCAATGTCGCCTCGATGGTCTCCATGAAGGCCCAGGAGAAAAAGCTCGAATTCCTCATGGAAACCGCCGCCGACATTCCGCCCGGTCTGGTGGGGGATCCTCTGCGACTGGGACAGATTCTGCTCAATCTCACCAACAATGCCATCAAGTTCACCGAAGCCGGAGAGATCGCCATCACCACCCAGGTGATGACGCGGCAAGAGCACGCCATCCGTCTGCAATTCACGGTGCGAGACAGCGGCATCGGCATGAGCCCGGAACAGGTGGCGGGACTCTTTCAGGCCTTCACCCAGGCCGACGCCTCGGTGACACGCCGCTATGGCGGCACCGGCCTGGGATTGACCATCTCCAAACGGCTGGTGGAAATGATGGGCGGTTCGATCGCGGTGGAGAGCGCGCCGGGTCAAGGTTCCCGATTCCGTTTCGATGTCTGGCTGGGCCTTTCGCGTCGGGCGTTGCGCCCCTCCCTGATCTCCACGGCGGCCCTGCGGGATAAACGGGCACTGGTGGTGGATGACAATGCCAGTGCCCGCACCGTGATGGCCGATTATCTCACCTCGTTCACCTTCCGGGTGACGCCGGTGCAGAGCGGTCAGGAGGCGATTCGGGCGGTGCGGCAGGCCGAAAGCGATGGCGATCCCTTCGAACTGGTGATCATGGATTATCGCATGCCCGAAATGGATGGCATCACCACGGCGATGCGAATCCGCACCGACTCGGGCGAAACCGCCGCGCCCCGGATCATCATGGCCACCGCCTGCGGCGAAGACGAGGTGATCCGACGGGCCAGAAATCAGGCGCGCATCGATCATTTTCTGGTCAAGCCGATCCATCCGAGCCTGTTGTTCGACACCATCATGGAGGTGTTCGATCAGGCCCGAACCGGAGAGCGGATCCCTTCCGCTCAGCCGGTCCCGGCAGTTCACGAGGCTCTGACCACCCTCTCCGGCGCGCGGATTCTGCTGGTGGAGGACAATGCCATCAATCAGCAGGTGGCCCAGGAGTTGTTGGAGCAGGCCAACATCACGGTATCGATCGCCCATCACGGTCAAGAGGCGGTGGAGCGGATCGACCGCGAACCCCTCGACGGGGTGTTGATGGATGTGCAGATGCCGATCATGGATGGCATCACCGCGACCCGCCTCATCCGTCGCAATCCCAAACACGCCGAACTGCCGATTCTCGCCATGACCGCCAACGCCATGACCGGTGATCGGGAACGGTGTCTGGAGGCCGGCATGCAGGATCACATCGCCAAACCGATCGATCCGGCGAATCTGTTCACCACGCTCGCCCGCTGGATCAAACCGGCCACGCCGCAACCGTTGCCCGCCCCGCGACCGGGCCGTCATCTCTGGTCGGACCCGGCCTTCGAGGCTCAAGCTCCGACCATCTCCGGCATCGACACGCGCGCCGGGATGAAACGCATGGGCGGCAATCTCGATGGTTATCTGAAGCTTTTGAACCGTTTCGTCTCCAATCAGCGGGGGGCGACGATGGCCATGCGTCACGCACTGGAGGAGGAGGAACGGGCCTCCGCAGAGCGGATCGCCCATACCCTGAAAGGCGTGGCCGCCACCATCGGCGCCGACGAACTGGCGAAAAAGGCCGCACAGGTGGAGTCCGGCATGCAGGCCGGACGGGAACGACTCTGGATCGAGGCGCGGATCCAGGAGGTCGGGCAGGAGTTGACCCGAATCTGCACGCATATCGAATCGACCCTCGCCCGGAATCTGCCCGACTCCAGCCCCGAAGTGCTCCCGGATGCGGATCAGGAGAGCCTGGCGCGTCGCGATCCATTATTGCGCATGCTGCACGATCAACTGGAAATTTTCGACGCCGAGGCGGAATGGACCCTGGATCGGATTCAGCAGGAGTTTGGCACACGGCAACTCAAGCCGTGGCTGGATGCCATACAGGAACAGCTTTCCCAGTATGATTTCGATGGAGCCCGGAGCACTTTGAAAGAACTCTCCGACACCCTCGGACTGGAGTTGGAGACCCGCTAACGGGGTCCAGGGGCCATTGGCCCCTGGTGGGATCCAAGGGCGAAGCCCT
>JADGBU010000182.1:0-2689 GCA_015231295.1 Magnetococcales bacterium
GGAACGGATCGGGCTCGTTCTGGAAGAGGATTGCATCGTCCAGGTGATCGAGATTTGGCCGGAAATGATCGGAGAGACCCAACTGAATGTGCAGGTGGGGAGCCATGCCACGCCGGACGGGGCGGTGACATGGAGCCCTCCCAGGAGTTTCGATCCGGCAGCCGATGAGAAAGTGGATGTGCGGGTGACGGGTCGATACATTGCGGTCCGGTTCACCGGTGCTCATGAGGCCCAGTGGGCGTTGTCCGGATTTGCGCTGAGATACGAAGTCAGAGGGAAATCTTGATGGGCAGCATGGACTTTACCGATTGGGTCGCGGCCCCCAGAGGGAATCGGGTGGAGCCCGATGTCGTGATGGCCTCCGCTGGCAACACCAGGCTCTATCTGGCCGATGCCGGAAACACGCTCGACGGGGTGGCCATGACGGCCACGCTGATCAGAACCGGATTGCGGGTGGCGGAAGACCCGACTCAATTCGTCCGTCTGGTGGATTTGTGGCCGATGGTCGAGGCGTCCGGGACGATCCAGATTCGGGTCGGCACGCAAAGAAAGGCTACGGATTCCGTGACGTGGGGGAGCGAGATCACCTTCGACCCGGCCACCCGGGAGCATCTGGCGCAATCCGGGGCCGTGAACGTGACGGGTCGGTTGCTGGCGGTGCAATTTTCCAGCGAGACGGACGTTTCCTGGGAGCTGGCATCCTATGGATTGGAGATCAGGAATGGAGGCAGATTCTGATGGCGGATTACTTTCCCTCACAACCGCCAACGGGTGGAGATGTCCGGATCGCGTTGGCGTGGGTGTACATGCAGTTGACCGGAGTGGCCGCCAGGATGCGGGAGGGCAGCGACACCATGCAGTTGACCGTGCTGCACGCGCCACCGGCGAAGTTTTCCGACGGGACCGTGGTGTTCGCTGACGGAACGGATTGGAATCCGGGTTCCGGGCGTGGAATGTACTGCTACGAGAACGGGGGGTGGAGCAAAAAATGACCAGGACGCTACAAGAGGCGAATGCAAGCGCATGGGCGTGGATGACGAAAAGTCAGAAAGACAGAATCTTGCAGATGGATCGGGATGCGGCGGCGGCGGAACAGAAAAGAACGCAAGAAGAGGCTTTGTCGAGACAAAGCGCAACGGAAGATCTCGAAGCGGAAAGGCTTAGAGCGGAAGCTTCTGCCAATGCCCAACGATCGATAGCCGAATCACAATCATCGTTTCTTGAGGCCATGAACAGGCAGAATGCGGAGGCATCCGCAAGACAGCAGGAAATGGCCGGGCGTTTTGAAAGTTCGCTCGCGGCGGCCATGGAGGAACGCATGCAGGATATGAGTGCCATGCTGACCCAGAGCCAGGAAGCGCAGGCCTTGCGCCAGAAAGAACAGGAGGAGCAGCAGAGTCTTCAGGATCAGTCGGCCTGGAATGCCGCCGTCGAATCCAATGACGCCATGGCGCAATTGGCCAGACAAAATTTCGATCTCACCCAGGGCGTTGAGTTGAAATCCCAAGCCGTCAAAGCAGGGGCGTTTGGTTCATCCCGGGCAGGCATTGCCGAAGGGGTGGCCAGAGGCACGATGGAGCAAGGAATCGCCCGGGACAGCCTGCAAAATCTGGCAGGGTTCGCCGGTAAGGAGATGGATCGCGGCATTCAAACCGGGACCACCTACAACGGAATCGGGGGATCGATCTTTCAGCAGGCCATGAACCAGACGGCACAAGCAGGGCTGAACCAGCAAAAAGGCAACATTGTCGGATTGCAGCAGGAACAGGATTTTGGGCACCAGGTGGGGAGTTCCATTCTGAACGCGAACAACCGGGTGGCGTTGATTCAGTCCGCTGGAGAACAATCGGCCAACACCCAGAGGGTCGTTGGAGAACAGCAAAGACAGCAGGCCATCGCCGATACGGAACAGGCAAACCGGATCAGCACTATCAATAATTCTTATGGTGTTCAGGTGGGTAATTCCCTTCTGTCTTAAAGGAGCCAAAACAATGCCATCATCCACCGGGATCGGGGCCGCCATCCCATTGCTCGATCAGGCTCAACGGCAGTTTGCCACCAATCAATTGAACACGCAGAATGCACGGATGGCAGACATCCGCACCCGGACAACCGCATCGCCCCCCAACGGCCATGCTGGTGAGGAGCTCGCCAGCAGTTGGGGAGCCGGACAACGGAACTCGCTCCCTGTGCGCCATGCCACCACGGACGCGCAAACCGGGACCGGGCGTTTCGGTGACGCCAACGCCGAAATCGGAAGTTCGATCGTGGCCCAAATGATGGGAAATGCCCAGAAGGCATATGGATCGGTGGCGAACGCCGGAATGCAGGCGCAATTTGCCAACGGGGCATGGCAATTGGCCAATCAGAATGCCGAGCAAATCGGGGCATCCATCCTGTCCTCCAACAACTTCGACCATGAGCAGGGATCCATCTATCAGGATGCCGTTCAGCGGGAATATTTGTCGCAACTGGCGGATCAAAATGCGACGGAACTGGCGGGCATGAATTTTCAGGGGGATTTGCGGGCTCAGCAAGCAGCCGAGGAGAACAGAAGAACTCTGGCCTTGCTGGCGGGGAGCATGGCAGGGGAAACCAAGGCAATCACCGGTGCCATGCGAGAAGAGCAAGCGGGAAGGGATGTGCAGAGCAGGCTCAACCTCTTCCAGGCGCAACAAGAGGCACAACG
>JADGBU010000182.1:2788-6331 GCA_015231295.1 Magnetococcales bacterium
GCATGCCTTGTTCGCCGCTGACGTTGAACAAGAGGATTACGACAACTCATCCCCGGAAGCGCGTGCAGCGGTTTGGGATTATGTGAACAATCAGTCTTAATGATGGCCACTCTGGGGGATATGATGCGTGCCGACAATCAGAACGTTCCTGTTTGGGATGATTTGGAGCTGACCAAAGCGATTCAGCAGATCCTCCAGCAGGGTGTCATTCAAGAACCTCCTGCCCGTCAAATCCTCAAAGAGCAGACCCTGGGCGTGCCGGATCGTCCACCGGAATCTGCCGAACCGGTTGAGTCCGTCGGCAGGTCGATCCGGAGGATGCTGGGCATCCAGGCGGACAGTGACCGCATGCCGTACCGAGAGGAACGGCCACAAGGGGGATGGAATCTCAATCAAGAACTCCAGGCGTTCAAACAGAGGCAGGAGGAGAAGCGGTTGCCGAACCGGAATTTCCCTCCACCACCTCAAGAACGCCACCCCTCCAAACTGGCCCAATACCGGGATTGGATTCAAAAGAAACAGGCTGGATTCTACGGCAACCAACCGCCAGATCAGCAACCTTCCGGCCTGGAAGAGGGTTCCCCTGTGTCGCCCCCTTTGTCGCCCGAGGCGTTGGCGGTGTTGGGGGCGACTCAAAACCCCAAAGCGATGATGGAACAGACCACGAGTCGTGACCAGCCTGTGGTACAGGTCGGGCAGAGCATTCGGCCTTCTCCGGCGGCGGGGAGGAACGATCTGACGAAATTTTTGACAGGACAGCCTCAGTCCGTCAGGCAAGCCTATGTGGACGCCAAGAGTGCCATGAGTCCGGAAGAGTTCCGGAGGTTCGTGGATGATGGCGGGCCGCAAGCGTTTCTTCCCGGAGAGAAAGTCCATATTCCGGGCGTTGGGGCGATGAGTGAAGCCGATGCGAACGCCTATGTGGAGAATCAGAGATTCCGGCCAAAAACCCAGGAAGAGAAACAGGCCTCGCGTCACAAGGAGCTGATTGCCAATGCGATGGCGGGCAAACCGGAGCAGGCCGTGGGGAACCTGGTCGCCATGATGCAGGCCGGTATCGATGTGCCCAGAAACGCGATACCGAACACCATCGCCCGCATCGCCAATCCGGATGTGCGTCGTCAGGCCACCATCGTCGCCATGAACGCACTGTCCGCCGCGAGTGAGAAAAAACGCAAGACCATCGCGGATGAACTGGAGGGAAAACGCAAGGCCATCGCGGACGACATGGTGTTGCAGGGGCGGCAAGGAGAGCGGGAACGCACCCTCCAGGATCAGCAAGTGCGACAGACCGCCCATGATCTGTTGGCCAACTACCTTCGTAACCATGACGACAATGCGGGGCCGATGTCGTTGAAGGCGGTCATCGACTCCTCCAATGCGTTTGATCTGTCCAATCCGATCCATCGGAGTGCCCTGCCATTGATCGCCGAAACCGTGGTGCGCATGGAGCAGAATCGCAAAAAGGCTCCGGATTCAGCGAAACTGGAGAAGGACAAGATCGAGCTGGACAACGCCAGACTGAACAATGCCAGGCTGCGTAATGAAATGATGATGCTCTCCCCGCCTGAAGCGTCCAGGAACGGCGGGGGA
Organism: Magnetococcales bacterium; assembly: GCA_015231295.1. Classification (GTDB taxonomy): domain Bacteria; phylum Pseudomonadota; class Magnetococcia; order Magnetococcales; family Magnetaquicoccaceae; genus Magnetaquiglobus. Next base: position 4,382 of record JADGBU010000182.1, read on the forward strand.
AAGATCCTGCCGGGGAAATACGCTTCCCTTGATGAGGCCCGGAGGTCTGGAGGGGTGCTTGGAGATAAATTCCAGACCCAATCCGGTCAATGGTTCGTGATTCCGTAATCGACACCAGACAAGGAACAGACATGAGTGCAGATCCGTTTGCCGGGGCGATCCCGATCGATCCACCGGAATCCGACCCGTTTGCCGGGGCAATCCCGATCGATCCCCCGGACCAATCCAGGACGTGGGGCGAGTTCGGCAAAGACGCGGCCCTTTCGCTGGTCAAGGGAGGGGTCGGCATTTTGCAAAGCGTGGTCGGTCTGGCGGATTTGGCAAATGTGAATGTCGTTGGGAATGGTCTCGACGCCATTGGATCCGGGATCATGACCCTGGCGGATAAGGCCGGGCTGACGGGTGCATTGACCGGCGTTCCGGATGCGGAAGGAGCACCGCCCGGGCCGTGGCTCAATCCGGACAGGCCGGTATTCGACACACGGCGCGCGAACGAGTGGCTTTCTTCCCTGCAAAGCCCGTTGCAGCAACGCAGTGACCGGGCGGTGCATGACGCGATGCAAGAGGGGTTTCTGCCGACCGTGGGTGCCGCGTTGAGCAATCCGGCCAGCGTTCTGGGCGGGGTGTTGGAAGCTGGCCCCAGCATAGCACTGATTGCGAGAGGGGTGAGTGTCCACGCCGCCCGTCTGCTGGCCAGCCTGGGGGTGAAAGCCGGAACGGCGGAAGCGGCGGCGATCTTGAGTCATCCCAAGGTCATGTCGTCTTTGGTCATGGCCTCTGGTGTCGGCGAAGGGGCGTTGCAGGCGGGAAGCCTGCAAGAGCAGGCGCGTTTGGAAGGCCGGGATTGGGAGCAATCCGCACCGTATGCGGTGGGCTCCGGTATTCTGACCGCGCTCACCACGATGGGGGCCGGGCATATTCCAGGGCTTGGTGGAGACCTGGAGGCCAAACTGGTGGCGGGTGCTCAAGGCGGGATTCCGGGCAAGGAGCGGCTGATCCGTGTCGGCAGGAGTATCATCGGCGAGGGGATGGCCGAGGAGTTGCCCCAATCCTACCAGGAACAGGTCATGCAGAATCTTGCGGAAGGCAAGCCGTGGGATGAAGGGGCGGCGGGTGCGGCGGGCATGGGCCTGTTGACCGGCATGGCCATGGGGGGCGGCATGGGTGGATTCCATGAGGCCAGAGGGGCGTTGCTGGACCGGATGCGGGCAGCGCAATCGCAACAGGCCCCAACCGGGGAGCAGACTCCAACCGAGGATCAAATTTTACCAGAGCAACCCATTCCGGCGCAGGAGACTCCCCCCGCAGATTCCCTCAACGCGCAAGGGGGTGAGCCCTCCGCGTCGGCGTCCATTCCGCCTGTCCAGCCCGACCCGCCGCTGGATCCGATGCCGGGCGTGCCGCCGGTTGCGGCGGATACCGGACTCAACCGGGATATCACCGCAGAACCATTGATCCAGACGATCGAGCAGGCGTTCGGCCAGCAGGGGATCTCCCGAACGCATCTGGAAGAGCTGTTGCAAAAGCCCATGGAGCGCATGAACGATGACGACCTGAACCGATTGCGGCAGATTCACGGATCGTTGTCGAAAGGGTCGCTCAAACCGGAAGAGGCGTTTCGTGGGTTGCAGATCGAAAAGATTCTGCAAGGTCGGCGTTACGACGGCTCCGCGCTTTACGACGAGAATGGCCGGACGTGGCCGACAGAGGCCAAAGCCAGGCGTGCGTCCGGCACTCAATGGACCAATCCGTTGCGTCAGGCCGGGTATGAAATCGGCATCGCCAAGCAAGATGATGGATGGGTGGTGACAGCCACCCCTCCAGGTGGTCTGTCAATCGCTGCCCAGGCCCCGATTGAAGGCGAGGCGGTGGGCAGTCATGAGACGCCAGCCGAACCGACCGTGCCGACGATCATCCCGCGCAATCCATCCGACGTATCGACCAATCAGA
>JADGBU010000183.1 GCA_015231295.1 Magnetococcales bacterium
GGTCAAGGCCCTGGCCCGGCAGACCGCCGAAGCCACCGAGGATATCGGCAATCGTATTTTCGAGATTCAGGGACATGCGCGGGATGCCGCCCGGGTGGTGGATGAGTTCACCCTCTCCATCGAGCGGTTGGCGGAGGTCAATCGGGAGATCGTACAGGCGGCGGATGAACAATCCCTGGCGGCTCAGGAGATCACCGAATCCATGGAAGGGGTGACGCATGCGGCGGCGGTGGTGATGCACGGTTCGGAGGAGTTGGGGGCGGCGGTCAACGAGATTGCCCGCACGGCCAATGAATTGGGCAACGGTTCCCGCGAGTTGGCCGCGACCGCCACCCTGATGGCCTCCGCCATCGAAGAGACCGCCACCCAGGCCGAACAGTCCAATGGACTGGCGCAGGCGATGCTGTCAACGGTGAGCGAGACGGTTCACGCTTCCCAATGGATGCGGGAGAGCATGGAGAAAACCCGGTTGGCCTCGCATCGACTGGAGGCGACGGCGCACACCATCACGTTGCTGATCGATGCCTTGAGCAGTGTCGCCCGGCGGTTGCATGACGCTCAGGCCAATCTGAACACCGGTACGCCGCCTTTCGACATGTTGCGGGTCAAGAGTGCCCATCTCGAATGGTTGCGCAAGCTGGAGTCGATGATCAACGGCGAAGGAATCATGACGCCCGAAGAGGCCGGTGATGCGCGGGCGTGTCAATTAGGACAGTGGTTTTTCGCGCCGGATGGCGGGGGGCGTTTTGCCGAGTTGAGTGCCTATGCCCCGGTGGATGTGGCCCATCGTCAGGTGCATGAACTGGCCGCGACCCTGATCCGGGCCCATGGGGAGGGGCGGGATATTCAGGACTCTTTGTCAGATTTCAATCAATTGCGCGACGATCTGTTTCATGAGTTGGATGGGCTTTACCTTCAGGCGGCGCGGCAGGAGGCATGAAGTGGTGGGGTCCAGGGGCCATTGGCCCCTGGTGGGGTCCAGGGGCGACGCCCCTGGGACGTTTCTTCATCCAGGGGAATGCGGTCATGCAAGTTCTGAATGTCGGTGGCAACAACAAAGCGATTGCCCTGCCCCCCCAGTACGAGGGCTACGAGCACCGGTTGCTCGACATCGACCCCGCCGTGAATCCCGATGTGCTGTGCGATGCCCGCCGATTGACCACACTCCAGGCGGAACGGTTCGAGGCGGTGTACTGTTCCCACAATCTGGAACATTATCACCATCATGAAGTGAATGGCGTGCTCGGTGGTTTTCTGCATGTGCTCAAGAGTCGGGGATTTGCCCATATTCTGGTTCCGGATCTCCAACAGGTGATGCGCATCACGCTGGAGCGGGGGCTGGATCTGGAGGATGTGCTCTACCAGTCGGCGGCGGGCCCGATCACGGTGCTGGATGTATTGTACGGGTATGGCGTCGAAATCGAACGCAGTGGCCACGACTATTTCGCCCACAAAACCGGATTTACCCAGACATCCCTGCTCAAAGCCCTGCAACGGGCGGGATTCGCCAAAATCTACTGCTGGACCCGACCGCTGGAAATCCAGGCCTTGGCCTTCAAGGGGAGTCCCGATCCAGAGGTGCTGTCGCGGTTCAACCTCTCCTGAGAGGAGCAGGGGGAATCGTTTCCGGCTCAATAATCCTTTTTCCACTGCACGCCGACATCGCCGTTGGACTTGGCGTCCACACCGGTCTTGAGATAGAGCCGAGGGGTCATTTCCACCTCGACGTTGATCCGTCCCGAATCGGCCTTCAACCCTTTTTCCACTTCCAGATAGATGGTATCGGTCAGATATTTGCCCGCACTGACCGTTCCGCTTTCCACCGAATCGCCTCCCAGATCCAACCGGTCGATGCCCAACTCCTTCTGCACGCTGCCGAGAAATCCCGGACCGCCGCCTTGCATCGATTTCAGGGCCAGGGCCAGTTTCAACGCCTGACCCGGCGTGATGCTGTCGGTGGCGCGATCGAAGAGCAGATGCGATAAAATCTCCTCTTCCGACATCACCGGATCACTGGTCAGTTTCACCTTGGGACGCAGCAGGGAGCCCTCCAGCCCGACATGGGTGGCGATTTCACCCCGACGCACCACGGCCTCCATTTCGATCCAGGGGGTGGGCGGCCAGGAACCGTCGAAGCTCAACGCCCCACTGCTCAACTGGAAACGTCGCTCCAGCAGATCCAGATTGCCCCGCTTGACCCGCAGTTGACCGGTGATCAGCGGTTCGGAGGCCGAACCCGTCACCCGCAGATCCCCCATCCATTCGGAGTCCAGCCCGTGCCCCTGAACGTAGGTGCGGGCGGGAAACAGCAGCGACAGATCCAACAGCAGACTCTTGGCGAATGGCGGAGCTGCGGCCTTTTGTTGCTCCGCTTCGGGATGGGGTTCATCCAGTTCCACCACGGCAATCTCTTCGACGCCGCCGGAGGGGGGATGAAACTCGGCCCGATGGATGGTCAACTCCCCCTGGAGCTTCGGCGTGGTCAGAGTGCCCGTCACCCGCAGCGGACCGCTGGCGATCGCCATGGCCTCCTCCCGGCGCAGCATCACCGCCTGGGCCAGACGCAGCGTCAACTCCACCGGAAAATGAGTCTCGGGAGCCAACTGCAGACGTCCTTCTCCTTTCAGGGTGCCCTTCTCGCCGTCGGTGGCCTCGAACGACTCCAGCAGCAGGGCGTCCCCGGTGGCCGCGATGCGCAACCGGATGTCATGCAGCGCGGTGCCGCTGTCCGCCAACTCGAAACGACCCCGCTCCAGCGTCGCGTGACCCCGAATGGCCGGATGATCGAGCGTGCCCGTTGCCGTCAGATCCACCTTCAGCAACCCTTCCAGGCGTTGCTGCTCCTCCAGTCCGAGCCATTTTCCCAACTCGTTCAGGGGAATGTCGGCCCGTGTCTCCCCGGAAAGGGTGCCGTCGGGATCCCGTTCCACCCACGGGGGGCGGGCGAAAAGACGCAGCGGCAGCACCGCCTGCGCCTGGGCCGCCTCGGGGGTGAATCCCTGGGCCGTCAGCGCGAGGGCCGGTTGACGCCCCTCGCGCGCCGTACCCTGCAGCCGTAAATTGAGCGGTGGCAAATGTTGATAATCCGGACCCAGAGCCTGTCCCCGGGTCAGAGTGGCGGTGGCCGTCACCTCGGGACGATCCTCGTGGCCGGAAACCATCAACTCCAGAGCGGCAGCCCCCCGAATGGGCCAGATTCCCAGCCGGTTCAACAACGCCAATTCGCCCCGCAGCTTCAGGGCTCCGTCCACCCGGCGCGCCTCCCGTTTCCAGAAGCCCTGGAGCACACTCTCGCCCACGGTCGCTTCCCAGGGGGAGAGCTCCCACCCCCGATCGCCCGATGTCAGCGTGAGGGGACGGGTCAACTTGATCCCTTCCTGATTCCAGCGGCCCGTGAAGGCATTCAGCTCCAACTGGCCGCGACTCCCTTTCCGGCTGGCCTGACCCTTCAGGGCGAAGGTGTAGGGCCATTTCAGCGTCCCCCGACCCTCGCCCGAAAACTGAAGCTGCTCCGGGGTGCCGCTGGCCCGACCCTTGATGCCATCCAGACGGTTTTCACCCTGCTGCCAGCGATTCACCTCCAGTTCCGCGTCCACCGAGGGCTTGCCGCGCTCGACCCCGATCCGGGCGTCGATGTTCAACCGTTCCAGGCGTCCGAACTGGCCGGAAAGGGCTTTCACCTGCCCCCGGACGTGACCTCTGGGCGTGCCCGAGGGGGTGTTTTCCAAATCCAGATCCAGCTCCACCCGACCCCCAAGCTCCTGACCATGCCACCCCTTGAGAGCAGCCAGATCTTCGAGCTCTCCTTTCAGTTTGCCCGCGATCCGGGCCTGTTGCCAATCGGCCACCAGATCCCCGGTCAACCGCGAGCGCGGGCCGTTCACCCGCAGCCCGTCGAGATACAAACGGGTGTGATGATTCTCCAGCCGATAGCGGGTGGTGGCGGTCAGGATGCCTTGCGGTTGGGTCAAGGCCAGCTCCACCGTCCCCGAGGGGCTGCGCCAGGGGTCGGAAAGCTCTCCTCGCACCGTCACCCGCTTGAAAGGGTGTCCGTTGACCCGCAAATGGTCCGACTCGCCCTGCATCCCGATCCGGAGTGCCGACCAGGAGCCTTGCACGGTTCCGTTCATCCGGGCCGATCCGCTCAAGGGCTGTCCGCTCCATCCCGAGAGGGCCGACAGGTCGGAAAGCTGAAGCCCGGTTTTGGCCTGGATCGTCCCGTCTGCCCAGTTCACCCGACCCGACCCTTCCAGATCGAAACGGGCTCCCTTCAACTCCACGCTTTCGGCCTCCAGCCCCTCCGACCGCCGCAGCAGCCCCTTGAGTCGCGCTTTGGGCGTGGTGCCGATCAGCCCGGCAAGCCCGGCGGGCAGACCGGAAATGTTTTGCCCTTCGGCCTGGAGCGTGAAAGGCATCGGGGTGCCGTCATCGCTCCAGTGCAGCTCCAGACGGGCTTCGCCTCCCCCGGAGAGCGGCCAGGGCAACAGCCGGGCCAAGGATTTCAGCTCCGGACTCCGGACGGTCACGGTGAGCGGACCGGAAAGAGAATCCAGGCGGATCGTGCCTTGGGCCTCTCCGGAGCCGAGCGCGCCGTTGTCGATCGCCAGCCGCGCCACGGTCAACGTTCCGGCATTCGGAAAATGTCCGGCAAAGTGCCAGACCGGCTGCAAGGCGGGCCACTCGGGTCCAAGCTCCGGCAGATGCAGCGCGTCGGCCCGGCCTTGAGCGGTCACGCTTACCCCTTCGGGCCAGGGGCGCGCCCCGGAATCCGCCGCAGGCGGCTGAATGCGCGCCGTCACGACCATCCCCTCGGCCCGATGTCCGTTCCATGCCAGCGCGGGGCTGGTCAGGGTGAGATCGGTGCGCGGAGCCGTCAGGGAACCGGAGAGCGTCACCTCGGCACTCAGGGCCCCGATCAGAGGGTGCGGCGTGCCGACGAGCGCGAAAGGGGTCAGGTCCGGCAGCGAGCCGTGAAATTTTCCCGCGAGACTCTGCCGCAACAGATCCAGCTCCAGGGCTCCGGTGAGGGTCGCGGCCCGAGAGGTCGCCGACAGCCCGGTGATGGCGATCCGCTCCCGCTGGAGATCGATGGAAACTTCGGCGCGCGCCGACGATACCGCCACCCGATCGCGCCACGCCGGAGGCAGGGCCAGCAGCAACGCCTCTCCCAACTCCAGACGGGTGATGCGGGCCGGATCCAGCACCAGATGGGTGAGGAGAAACCCCATCCCCGCGCTGCCGGAGGCGGTGGTCTCTGCGGCAGTCTCTGCGGTGGTCTTTTGGGCGGCGTGGTCCGGCGGGGCGTCCGGCGGGGGTGGGCTCCCGGCGGCGACCGGTTCCTCCTGCGGCGGACGCAACGCCTGAACCCGTTCCGCCTGGAAATTCTGAAAATGCAGCCTGCCTTGCAGCAGCGATCCCGGCGAGAGGGTGGCGCGGGCCTGTTCGATGGTCAGCCAACGCCCTTCCCGATCCCGGAATTCCAACAGACGCACCGTGAGTTCCTGAAACGGATTGCCCGCGATCCCCTCGATGTGGATCCCGGAGAGTTCGGGCCGGGATTCCAGTTGCTGCCACACCCGTTGCTGGAGCGGTTCCCACCGCAGCGCGAACCACGCCGTCACCAGCAGCAGCGGCCAGAGCAGCAGAAAAGCGAGGCTCCAGACGAGCAGCCTGCGCAGCGATCCGCCGGAACCCCTGGGCGCGGGCGGAGAGGCGGTGGAGGCGGGTGTGTCCGGCGGTCGGGCCGGTGAGGGCGGCGGGGGAGAGGTCATGTCAGAAGGCCTGTCCGATGCTCATGTAGAGTTGCCATGGGGCGTCCAGATCGCTGCGCCGCTCCAGGGGGGCGGCGACATCGAGCCGCAGGGGACCGATGGCGGTCTGGTAGCGCAGGCCCGCTCCGAACCCGTGGAGCAGTTCGACGCCCGATGAGGGCAACGCGGTGGCATAGGCCCGTCCCGAGTCCACGAAACCCACCACACCGATCGTGTCCGTGATGCGATAGCGGGCCTCCATCCCCAGAGCCAGCAGGGATTGTCCGCCCAGGGGTTTGCCCGCCTCATCCAGGGGACCGGCCATCTGTTGCGCGTAACCCCGCAGAGAGGCTCCCCCGCCGGCGTAGAGACGACTGTCGGCGGGAATCTCCTGCTGTTCGGCTCCCAGGGTGATGTCCAGTTCGGCCCGTCCCGCCAGCACCAGTCGGGGATTGTCGGGCCAGGTGTAGTAGCGGCTCCCCTTGTTGTTGAAACGCAAAAAGGTGACATGCGTCCCCGTCACCGCCACATGTTGGGCCAGTTCGGTGGAAAATCGCCA
>JADGBU010000184.1 GCA_015231295.1 Magnetococcales bacterium
CTTGTCACCGTGGTCGGCGTGGTCGGGCTCGTCACCGTCGTCGGGGTGGTCGGGCTCGTCACCGTCGTCGGCGTCGTCGGGCTGAACGGATAAGTCGGAGTGGTGGGTGTGCTCGGCAAAGTCGGCGTCGTGGGCGTGGTGGGCGTGCCCGGATCCGTACCATCAAGAGGCTCGATCACCGCTTCCGCAACCGCACTCCCCTGAAGATCCGGATAAGTCTGAGCCTCAACCTCCTCGAAACTCTCCGGCTCAACACTGGGACGGGGAAATACGATCGGATCAAAAGTCGGGGGATTGATCTCCGTCGGAGGCACCGGATCTTCCGCCGCGCCCCGAGGATTCGTCACCGGCGGCACCCCAATCCCTTCCGTCAACGGATCAATAGCCGGATTCAACTCCTGATCCGGCGGTGCATTGCCCGCCTCCGGCAACACAACCGCCTGCGTCAACAAATTCGCCGGTTGCAAGTTGGCCAGATCCGATTCGTCGTCCACATCCTCAACCGCCATGTCGCCCGTTCCGACCGCATCCCCGGCCTGATCTCCAGGAACCGCCCGATACAACGATGTCAGATCATCGAAAACCTGCGCTTCCTGTTTCTGTTCGTCGGTGGGAGTATATTCCTTGATATCGTCGGCCATGGCTGTTTCTCCTGCAGGGATCGTGAACCCAATTATTCAATAAAAAGAATCTACATCGATTCAAATCTTGCAAATCAACCCGGTTTTTGTTATTGTGATCGAGCTTAACCCAACACCCAGACACGAATTTTTACCGTATGGAGAGTATAGATCCTGTCTGTAAACAAATCTATCCCTCCATAGGTTATAGTGTTTACTCTTCCCCGCATCCAATCAGCCCACCCGAAACCGCCTCAACCGTAGCGCATTGCTCACCACCGTCACACTCGACAAACTCATGGCAAATGCCGCAAAAACAGGCGACAACAACACCCCGAACCATGGAAACCATACCCCGGCAGCCAATGGAATCAATACGACATTATATGCAAACGCCCAAAATAAATTCTGACGAATATTCCTCATTGTTTCCCGTGATAGCCGAATCGCAGTCACGACTCCCCGAGGATCTCCGCTCACCAACGTAATGTCGGATGCCTCCATGGCCACATCGGTTCCGGTGCCCATGGCGATGCCCACATCCGCCCGCGCCAAGGCCGGTGAGTCGTTGATGCCATCGCCCACCATCGCCACCTTCCGGCCCGATTGCTGAATCCGACGAATCTCTTGCTCTTTCTCTGCCGGGAGCACCTCGGCCAAAACCCGATCGATCCCCAACGATCCGGCAATCGCCCGAGCGACGGTCTCACCATCACCGGTCAGCATCACCACCTCGATCCCCATCGCCCGCAACCCGGATACCGCCTCCCCGGCCTGAGGCTTGATCTGATCCGCAACCGCCAACACCCCCACGATCTCTCCATCCACCGCCGCCAACATGGCACTCTTGCCCTGTCGCTGCAACGCCTGAAACTCCCCCTCGATCTCCTGACACGACACCTGATGATCCCGCATCAACTTGAGCGTCCCCACCAACACCGCATGGCCTTCCACCTCGGCCTGAACCCCCTGTCCCGGCAAGGCCAGAAAACGTGTCGGCTCCGCCAGCACGATTTGCCGCTCCCGCGCGCCCTGCACCACGGCCTCGGCAATGGGATGCTCCGAACGCCGCTCGGCGGAAGCCACCCAACGCAACCCCCGCTCATCACCGGTCCAGTCGGTCAGGACCGGTTTTCCCAGGGTCAGCGTGCCGGTTTTGTCGAACACCACCACCTCGATCTGATGCGCCGTCTCCAACGCATCCCCGCCGCGAATCAAAATGCCATGCTCCGCCCCCTTGCCGGTTCCCACCAGAATCGACGTGGGGGTCGCCAGACCGAGCGCACAAGGACAGGCGATGATCAGCACCGCCACAAAATTCAACAACGCATAGTTGAAAGATGGCTCGGGTCCGAAGGCATACCAGACCCCGAACGTGACGACCGCAATGCCCATCACCACCGGCACGAAAACCGCCGCGATCCGATCCGCCAGACGGGCAATCGGCGGCTTGACCCCTTGAGCCTCCCGCACCATCGCGACGATCCGGGCCAAGGCGGTATCCCGTCCCACCTTCACCGCCTTGCAGATCAAAGAGCCGGTGCGGTTGATGGTGCCACCGGTCACGGAGTCGCCCGCTCCCCGCTCCACGGGCAGGGCTTCTCCGGTCAACATGGACTCGTCCAGCGTGGCGTGTCCCTTCAGGATCAACCCGTCCACGGGAATCTTCTCCCCCGGACGCACCACAAACGAATCGCCCACCACCACCTCTTTCAAGGGGATATCCAGCTCCTGTCCATCCCGCACCACCCGTGCGGTTTTGGGAGCCAGCCCCATGAGAGAACGGATCGCCTGAGAGGTTTTCCCCTTGGCGCGACTTTCCAGAAACCGACCCAGCAGAATCAAAACGATGATCATCCCCGAAGTCTCGAAATAGACCTCCGCCGCCACCCCGCGCGCCACGAACAGTTCGGGCATCAGCAGCACCAGCACCGAATAGAGATAGGCCGAAAACGTCCCCACCGTGACCAGAGTATGCATATTGGCCCCGCCATGCCGCAGCGCGGACCAGGCGTTGACGTGAAACGGCCAACCCACCCAAAACTGAACCGGCGTGACCAGCGCGAACTGCAACCAAGCTTCCATGCCGTGCCAATGGCCATGCATGACCGCCATATTGGCGATCAGCAGCAGAGCGCCGATTCCCAAACGACGGCGAATCTCCCGATACTCCCGCAGGCGTTCGTTTTCGGCCAGATCCAGGGGCTCCTCATCGGTCCGGGTGCGCACCAGGGTGAAACCCACCCCCTGAACCGCCTGCTGCAACCCCTCGAACGACACCACCTCCGGCACATGAGCCACCATGGCCTCGCGGGAGGCCAGATTGACCCGCGCCCGCATCACTCCGGTCAGACCGTTCAAGGCCCGTTCCGCCTTGGCCGCGCAGGAGGCGCAGGAGAGTCCCTGAATGGCAAACGATTCGGTCACCACCGGCACCTGAAAGCCAATTTCGCGCACCGCCGAAATCAAGGTATCCAGGGAGACGTTTCCCACCACCGTGGCCTGGGCCATGGTCAGATTCACCGAGGCCCGCTCCACGCCGGGGATGGCCGACAAGGTTCGCTCCACGCGTCCGGAGCACGAGGCGCAAGACATGCCTCCTACAGGAAAAGTCACCATGGCATTTCTCCACATCACGGGGGGCCGGGGGCGATTGTCGCTCCCGGTAGAGCTCTGGAGGCCAAGCCTCCAGAATTTCGACTGTCGCGCGCGTCCGACTCAAAACCGTTCTCCGACCTGTCAACCAGCCGTCGTCGCCGCTCGATCACAAAAAAAAAGACCCGTACATAATCGCACGAGTCTGATTCGATGGAGAAGGATTCTTTGGCCGGATCCGGCGCGAAATCACCGGGGAGCCTTGTTGCAGCAGGCTCCCCGATGTTGACAGGCATCCAGGATATTCTGATCCACGAAGCGGAACCACTCCCGCCTGCGACGCTGGAAAAACCCGGGATCGGGGGGAAACCCGATCTCGGTCAACACCTTTTCCAGGGCATCGATCCGCACCCGGCGGAGGTCATAGGTCACGATGACGCGATTGCGGTGCCAATGGATCACCACCGTTTGCACGCCATCCAGCGCGTTCAGACCCTCGGTGATGATCTCGGCGCACTCGGCGCAGACCATACCCGCCACCTTCCACGCATGGGTCACTTCGCAAGATTCCCGCGCCATGACCGCCCCCTCCCGATCTATAAAGTCCCCACACCAGGAGGATCACCCCTCCCGCATTCCGATCACGGATTGCACGGCTGAACCTGTGCCGGTCCCAGCATGGCTTTCTGACGCTCATCCAGTTTGGCCAGCAGGGCCTTGTAGGTATTCAGCACCGCTTTCTTGTGTCCGATCATGCGCTCCATGGAGTCGATGCGACGGCTTTCCAGATCCACGGAATCGTTCGGCTGATTTTCCATCATCTCCTTGCGCATGGCGCCTTTGGCTTCGTTCTGCTCGCTCAACGCCTTGACATAGGCGTTCCACAGGGGCTCCTGAGCCGTGGTGATGGTCAACTGCTGCTTGAGCGCGGTCATACGGTTGTTGAGGGATTCGGCGGGTTCGGACCAGACGCCACCTTGCATGCCGCGATGATGACGACCCATCATACCCGGACCCATGCCCTGACCCGGCCCCATACCCTGACCCGGTTGACCCATGCCCATACCCATGCCCGGACCCTGACCCGGTTGACCCATGCCCATGCCCGGACCCTGACCCGGTTGACCCATGCCCATGCCCGGACCTTGACCCGGACCCATGCCCGGCATGCCCTGACCCATGCCCTGGCCCATGCCCGGACCGCCCCAATAGCCACCCATCATGCCGGGAGGCATACCCGGTCCACCGGTTTGCGCCTCGGCCATCTGGGCGGGCGCGGGATTCGGAGCGGTTTGATCTTCGGCCTGGGCGGCCACGGCCATCATCGCCATGGCGACGGCCATCGGCAGAATTTTCTTCATCATGGTGGTGTTCATGGCAATCACTCCTTGAAACGAAACAGTGAATGAAACGGTATCATGCAACTTCGAATGATGAGAGAATAAGGCAAAACTCCCGGAAAACCAATTGATTTATTGTAAATTTTCCACGAGATTACCCCCGATTCCGTCACGATTTTCCAACACTTTTCCCGACTCCGCCATCATTCCGACACAATCCGGCGATTCCGTTACATTCTTGTCACATCTTCACAATTTCCTTTGCCTCCCGGCCCGGAATCCGCTTTGATCCTTTTCCAAGTCCAAGGATTCACCCCCCATCCGAACTCCCGTGGAGCGCGCATGTCAGACCCTGACCGCATTCTGATCGTCGAGGATGACCGGGAAACCCGCACCCTCATTCGTGAATATCTGGAAGAGAACAGCCTGGAGGTCCGGGAGTCCGCCGATGGCCGCCAGATGTGGGAGCTGCTCAAAGGCTGGAAGCCGGATCTGATCCTGATGGATCTGATGCTGCCCGGCGAGGATGGCCTGATGCTCTGCAAGCGGTTGAGCGTAGACGAAAACACTCAGGATATCGCCATCATCATGCTCACCGCCCGGGGGGATGAGATGGATCGCATCCTGGGGCTGGAAATGGGCGCGGATGATTATCTCTCCAAGCCGTTCAGCTCGCGGGAGCTGTTGGCGCGCATTCGCAGCGTGCTGCGCCGCGCCCGCACCACGCCGCGCGCCGCGCTGCCGCCCAAGGAGCGCGAATCGTATCACTTCAGCGGCTGGACCCTGCGCCTGTCGGCCCGACACCTGATCTCCCCGGATGGGGTGATCGTCGATCTGACCAAAGGGGAGATGATTCTGTTGCAGGTTTTTCTGCAGCATCCCAACGAGGCGTTGGATCGGGATCGTCTGACCGAACTGTGTCACTCCCGCGAGGCGACGGTGTTCGATCGCAGCATCGACGTTCAGGTGGGACGACTGCGGAAACGATTGCGGGATGATCCCAAAAATCCCACCCTCATCAAGACGGTATGGGGCAAAGGATACATGCTCACCACCGGAATCGATCCATGACCCTCCGACCCTGGCCCAACGCCCTGTCGGGACGAATCGTCCTGATTCTGCTCACCGGCGTCTTTCTGGCCCTGGCCTCCGGGGCGATGCTGCATCTGCACGAACGCAGCCGTGCCATCTCCTCGTTCGGCGGCGTGCGGACCGCTCAGGAGTTTGTGGGCATCGTTCATCTGCTGGACTCCCTGCCTCCGGCGGAACGGGGCAAGGTGGCGGTATTGTGGGAAACGCCCTTGCATTATCTGCGTTTTCTGCCTTCGCGCACGCCACCGCAGAAACCCGATGAAAAAAACCAGGATCCGCGCGCCGAACGACTGGAACAGGTGCTGCGCACGCATCTGGGTCATCAGCGTCCGCTGCATGTGGTGGTGCTGAACAATCCGGATCCGCCCGCCCTGCCCCCCACCGGACCGGAACTGCGCCGCGAGGGCAACGCACCCCCCTATGGACCCCGGCATGGCATGATGGTTCCACCGCCCAATCGACCGATGCATCACTGGCGATACCGGGGCATGATGGAGCCCTTGATGCCACTGGGAGTCTCCTATCTGGTCCGCACCCAGTTGAGGGGAGGAGACTGGGTGGAATTTCACAGTCACCTCTCCGGCGAGGTGTTCGAATGGCCGGAAT
>JADGBU010000185.1 GCA_015231295.1 Magnetococcales bacterium
AGGGGCGCGGATGTCACGGAGAGTCGTCCTTCCACCCCTGCGCGCCGACCAGTGGCACGAAGCAGCAGGGTTCCAGGGTCTCCTGATGGATGTTGCCATCCGCCAGGCGGGTGATGCGGATCAGATTCTGAACGCTGAGAGTGCCTTCCGGGGCCACCAGCACTCCGTTGGGGGCCAGTTGACGAATCAGGCTCGACGGGGTGATCGGGGTGCCGGCGGTGATGATCACCCGATCGAATTGACGCTCTTCGGGCCAGCCCAGGGAGCCATCCCCCTGACGGCACACCACATTGTGAAAGCCCAGACGACGCAGCCGTTTGCGGGCCGTATCCGCCAGGGTGGGGAGTCGTTCGATGGTATAGACCTTGTGACACAGTTTGGAAAGGATGGCGGTTTGATAGCCGGAGCCGGTTCCGATTTCCAGCACCTCTTCCGGACCGGTCAGGTTCAACGCCTGACTCATGCGCGCCACGGTATAGGGTTGGGAGAGGGTTTGACCTTCACCGATCGGGAGGTTTTCATCGCCATAGGCGCGACTGGCCAACGCCTCTTCCACGAAGAGATGGCGCAAGGTTTCCCGCATCACTGCCAGCACTCGGGGATCGTTGATTCCCTGACTCAGCAGTTGTTCCCGTATCATGCGATCCCGCGCACGTGACGAAACCATGCCGTGTTCCGGTATTCTCATGGGCTCCTGGGATCCATCGGATCGTATGGGGTGGACATCCTGTCAAGGATACGGCCCGTCCGGAATTGTGTCAACGAAGTTGGCGTATCGAAACCGGAAATGGGTCGGGAAAGAGAAGAAAATCACTGTCGTGGCGATTGGCGGAAGTTCGCGCCTGTGTTGTCAGTGGGTCGGGAGGCTGTTACTCTGAACCGGAGGCAGTTCGGTGTTCACCTCAGCCCTTTTGTTCCGGTAGCGTGGCCCATGGCGATTTCTCCTCAGTTGGCGTTCTATCAGCAACGTTTGATGAGTCTCAAACGTTCCCGTCATTTGGATTGGCCGGCGCATGTGCATCTCGAAACCTTTGCCCGATGCAATGCCCGGTGTGATTTTTGTCCCTCGTCCACTCTGGAGCGGAGCGGCGTCCGCATGCCCGATGCGTTGATCGAAAAGATCATTCGGGAGTTGGAGGAGATGCCTCGGGATCTGCCCTTTCAGTTGTCACCGTTCAAGGTCAACGAACCGTTTTTGGATCGGCGATTGTTGGATGTCTTGCATCGGATCAACGATCGTCTGCCCCAGGCGGAGATCACCCTGACCACCAATGCATCTCCTTTGACCCGGAATCAATTGCTCCAGTTGGGCCGCGTGAAGAATCTCGGCTATTTGTGGATTTCGTTGAATGAATACCGTCCCGAACTCTATGAAAGGGTGATGGGCCTGGATTTCGGGAAGGTGGTGGAGCGATTGGATCTGGTGCATGCCATGCTTGGCAGTCGGGAGTTGACCTTTCGGGTGGTGGTATCCCGCGTCGCCGATGGCAGTGAAGAGGATGAGGCTTTTTCCAGGTGGGTGCAGGGGCGATGGCCGGGATTTCAGGTATCGTTGTTTCAGCGGGGGGGATGGCTTGGTCAGGTGAATGTGGCGACCGGGGCGGTGCCGGATGTGGGATGTCTGCGCTGGTTCGATCTGTCGATCACCGCCACCGGGGTGGTGGCGCACTGCTGCATGGATGGAACGGCGGCGCATCCGATTGGGGATGTGAATCATCAGCATGTGTTGGAGGTTTATGATGCGTCGGCATATCGGGTGCTGCGGATGCGGATGGAGTCCCGATTGACGGTGATGCCGTGCCGCCTCTGCACCTTTTTGTGATGGGGTGAGGAGGGGAGCCCCTCCGGGGGCTTTGCCCCCTGGCCCCCTGCCAAGGGGCGTTGCCCCTTGGATCCCTGCCAAAGGGCTTCGCCCTCTGGACTCCCACCAAAGGGCTTCGCCCTCTGGACTTCCACCAGGGGGATAATCCCCCTGGACCCCTAACGCAGGGTGGCCCCGAATCCCTCACCCACACGGACGATCACCTGCTCGGAGAGCGTTTTGCTCTCGATATCGGTCAGGGTGCGATCGTCGGCCTGCAACAGCAGACTCAGAGTGAGACTCTTGTGCCCTTCCGGGACTCCGCTGCCGGTGTAGATGGCCGTCACCTGGGCGCGACGGATCAAGGGATCGACGGCCAGAACCGCATCGATCACCGCGCCTGCCGGGGTGCGCTCCGGCATCAGGAAGGTGAAGTCGCTCTGAATCGCCGGAAAACGGCTGGCTCCGCTCTCCGCACTGCCAGAGACAGGGCGGGCGGGTAGATGGGTGAGATCGATTTCGAAGAGCAGAATCTCTTTGCGCAGATCCAGTTGTTCCATTTCGGCGGGATGCAGTTGACCCATCCAGCCCAGTGCGATGCCGTTTCCGGTGGTGATCGTGGCGCATCGTGCTGGATGCAGAAAGGCGGGACCACCTGCCGCAAAGCCGGGCATCGTGCCGGTCAAGGTGGAGAGCAGGGACTCCAGATCCCCCTTGAGATCGAAAAAGTCCATCGGACGGGGCGAGGCATGGGCCGAGGAAACCTCCACGGGACCGGTGATCACGCCGGCCAATCGCTCCTGTTCCAGCAGGGAGCCATCGGGTTGAGTCAGGAAGACCCGTCCCATTTCGAACAGACGCAGCCGGCCATTGCCCCGATTGAGATTGCGCGACACGCTTTCCATCAAGCCGGCGATCAGATCGGTGCGCAACACCGACTGCTCTTCGGAAAGGGGATTGATCAAAGCCATCGGGGTTTCCGTCGCATTGAAGCGACGCTGAACGGTCGGACTGACGAAGGCGTAATCGATCGCCTCCTGATAGCCCAGACCCACCAGCAGGGCGCGGAGTTTTTCGGCCAGACGACGCGCGGGATCCGGAGTCGGGGGGGCGGCGGGAACGCGCGGCAGCGCGGTGGGCACCCGATCGTAGCCGTGGAGCCGGATGATCTCTTCGAGCAGATCCTCTTCCCGTTTCAGGTCGTGACGCCAGCTCGGGGGCAGGACCGAAAAGCGGTGCTCATCGGTCGGATCGGCGGTCACCCGACAGCCCAGCGCGGTGAGAAAGCGGTTCATGGCCTCGGGGGAGAGTTCGATCCCCCCCATGCGGTTGACCCGCTCCGGGCGATAGAGAATCGCCTCCGGGGGGTGCCAGGTGAAGCCGTCGAGCAGGGTGATGGGTCCGGCATGGCCGCCCGCCAGATCGAGAATCATGCGGGTGGCCCGTTCCATGGCCGACACGATTCCCTGCGGATCGACTCCCCGTTCGAAACGGTGGCGGGATTCGGAAACCAGTTCCAGACGCCGACCGGTCCGGGCCGTGGTGATGGGATCGAAGAAGGCCGCTTCCAGAAACAGATCGGTGGTGGTTTCGGTGACGCCGCTCTCTTCGCCGCCCATGATGCCGGCCAGGGCCAGAATCCGTTGCTGATCGGCGATCACCGTCATGGAGGCGGTCAAGGTACGGTCGATGCCATCCAGGGTACGCAAGGTTTCCCCTTCCTGGGCGCGGCGCACCACCACCGGCAGCGCGAGCCGGTCGAGGTCGAAGGCGTGCAGCGGATGGTTGAGATCGAGCAGGATATAGTTGGTGATGTCCACCACATTGTTGATGGCCCGCAATCCCACGGCTTCCAGTCGATTTTTAAGCCAGGTCGGGCTGGGTGCGATGGTCACGCCCCGGATCACCCGTCCCGCGTAGCGGGGGCAGCCGGAGGTATCTTCCAGCACCACCTGGGCCAGGGCCTCGGGCGCGGTGATCGGGACGATGGTTTTGGGCAGGGGTTTGAGCGGCTGTTCGGTCAGGGCGGCCAGTTCCCGCGCCACGCCCCGCACGCCGAGACAATCTCCCCGGTTCGGGGTGACGCCCAGTTCCAGCACCACTTCATCCTTGCCCAGAGCCTGGGCGATGGGCAGGCCATCCGGCGTGGCGGGATCGAGAATCAGCACTCCATCCGATTCGGTGGCCAGCCCCAGTTCCTTGAGCGAGCAGAGCATCCCCTGGGAGGTCACGCCCCGGATCTTGCCCAGTTGAATCTCCATGCCATTGGGCAGGCAGGCTCCGACGCGGGCCACCGCCACCTTGTCGCCGGGGCGATGGTTTTTGGCCCCGCAGACGATATCGAGCCTTTCCTCGCCCACCCGCACCCGGCACTGGGTCAGGCGGTCGGCGTTGGGGTGGGGCTCGACCGATTCCAGCACGCCCACTTGAACCTTTTCCAGACCCTGATCGAGTCGGATCAGGGCATCGAGTTCCAGGCCGGCCATGGTGAGTCTGGCACCGATGGTGGCCGGGTCGAGGGGGGTGTCGATGTGGTCGCGGAGCCAGTCGAGGGTGATTTTCATGCCGTGTGTCCAGTATTGGTTCGATAAGGGTCAGGGGAGCGGAGGGCGCGCGGCGGTGGCCGGGAGTCCCGAACCGGCGGAGACGCGTCGCGTCCGGGGGAGCGGCGTCCGTCCGATCGCGGAGTGCGACCGGGAGGGGATGGCTCCCGCGCGTCGGTCACGCATGGCGATCCAGAAAGCGGATGTCGTTGTCGAACAGGGCGCGCATGTCGGAGATGCCATATTTGAGCATGGCGAGCCGTTCCACGCCCATGCCGAAGGCGAAGCCGGTATAGCGTTCCCGATCGATGCCCACATGGGCCAGCACATTGGGATGGATCAGGCCGCAGCCGAGTACCTCCAGCCAGCCGGTGCGTTTGCAGATGCGGCAGCCTTGTCCTTCGCAGAACAGGCAGCCCATATCCACTTCGGCGGAGGGTTCGGTGAAGGGGAAAAACGACGGGCGGAAGCGCACCGGCAGGGGGCGTTCGAAAAATTGCACCAGAAAGGCTTCCAGCAATCCTTTCAGTTGGCCGAAGTGGACCCCTTCATCGACCAGGAACCCTTCCACCTGATGGAACATCGGGGTATGGGTGATATCCGAGTCGCAGCGGAACACCTTGCCGGGGGCGATGGCGCGCAGCGGGGGTTGTTTGCCTTCCATCACCCGGATCTGCACCGGGGAGGTATGGGTTCGCAGCAGCCGTTTGCGGCCATCCGGGGCGGGGGGCAGATAGAAGGTATCGTGCATTTCCCGCGCCGGGTGATCGGGGGGGATGTTGAGGGCTTCGAAGTTGTACCAATCCGATTCCACTTCCGGGCCCGAGGCGGGGGGGAAGCCCATGGCGGTGAACAGGTGGATGATTTCGTTTTGGGCGCGGGTCACGGGGTGGAGGGTGCCGGGGGAGCGCGGGCGGCCCGGCAGGGTGACATCGACCCATTCGCGGGTGAGGCGTTGGGTGAGTTCCTGTTGTTTGAGTGCCTCCATGCGTCGGGTCAGGGTGAGGGCGAACTCTTCATTGAAGGCGTTGGCCTGCGCGCCGAGGGTGGTGCGATCGGCTTCGTTCATCTGGCCCAGTCCTCGCAGGATTTGGGTCAGGGAGCCTTTTTTGCCCAGGGTCTTGACCCGGATCGTTTCCAGTTCGGCGGGGGAGGCCGCCTGGGTCAATTCGGTCAGGGCGGCGGCTTTCAGCGCGGAGAGTTCTTCAAGCATGACAGATGACTCGACCAGAGAGTGATTGAAGTGGATAAAACATGGAAAACATCTTTTTTTTCAATAGTATAAAATAAAGAAAGGGTTCCGTGGCGGGAACCCTTGACTTTATTGCCCGATTGCAGAGTTCTCAGGCGGCGGCCAGAGCGGCCTTGGCGGTTTCGGCGATGCGGGCAAAATCCTCAGGCGTGTACACGGCCATATCGGCCAGCACTTTGCGATCCAGCTCGATACCGCTCTTGGACAGGCCAGCGATCAGACGGCTGTAGGAGAGGCCGCTCAAGCGGGCCGCGGCATTGATGCGCACGATCCAGAGTTTGCGGAAATCCCGTTTCCGGGCACGGCGATCGCGATAGGCGTATTGCAGCCCATGCTCGACTCTTTCCAGGGCGATACGGAAACAACTGCCATTCCGGCCACGGTATCCTTTGGCCAGTTCCAGAACTTTTTTGTGGCGTGCATGGGCGGCCACGCCGCGCTTGATGCGGGACATGAGAAAACACTCCTTCGTGAGACTTATAAGTAGGGCAGCATCTGCCTGACCGCGCGATTGTCCGCCTCGGACATGATGCAGGTTCCGCGCATGTTGCGTTTATTTTTGGGAGCCTTCTTGGTCAGGATATGACGCTTGAACGCTTTGTTGCGTTTCAGTTTGCCGGATCCGGTGGCGGAGAACCGCTTGGCCGCGCCC
>JADGBU010000186.1 GCA_015231295.1 Magnetococcales bacterium
TTTTTTTTTGGAGCCGCTTCTCGGAATTGAACCGAGGACCTGCTCATTACGAGTTTGTTGTTCTGTGTTTTATCGTGTTTCCAGAAAAGGTATTATTCAATAAAAAATCAACAAGTTATTCGCTTGACGTTTCCGGAGATTTCCGCTAATTTCTCTCCAATTGGGTACTGTGTGGGTGCTGGAATCGTTTCCAGTACCCGGATGCCGGGGAGAAAAGCGATGGCGGCAAAGCTGACTAAACGAGCTGTGGACGGGGCGCAACCTGGGGAGAAGGACATCTTCCTGTTTGATGAAGACCTGATCGGCTTCGGTCTCAAGATCACCCCAACCGGGCGCAAAACCTATTTGGTGCAATACCGGATTCGTGGCGTCAAAAAGCGGATGATGATCGGGGTGCATGGCTCTCCCTGGACGCCAGAGCAGGCGCGACAGGAGGCCGTCAAGCTGCTTGGCTTGGTGGCTGCCGGGCAAGACCCTGCCGAACAGAAGCAGCAGGCCAAAGCGGTTCCTACGGTGGCGGAAGCGGTGGAGAAATTCTACGCCGAATACGTCCTTTCTCAAACCAAGCCGAGGACGATTCACGAATACCGGCGGGTGGTGGATCGGATCATTCTCCCCCGGCTTGGATCGATCCGGCTGGATGCCATCCAGAGAAGTCACATTGTCCGGCTGCATCACGAACTGCGGGAGACCCCCTATCAGGCCAACAAAGTGCTGGCGATCCTCTCCAAAATGTTCAACTGGATGGAGTTGGTTGGCTTGCGGGATGATCGCACCAACCCTTGCCTGCATGTCCAGAAGTACAAAGAGCAGAAGCGGGAATGCCTGCTGAACGATGACGAACTGGCGCGACTGGGGCAGGCCATTGCCGAGGTGGAAGCAGGGGGGGCAACGTCGCCATACGTCATTGCCGCGTTGCGCCTGCTGATCCTGACCGGGGCGCGGCTGAATGAGATTCTGAAGCTGCGATGGGATGAGGTGGATTTCCAGCACGGGGCGTTACGCCTGGGCGACTCCAAGACAGGGGCCAAATCCATCGACATGAATCCGCCCGCATTGGAACTGCTGGCAGGAATTCCCCGCCAGGAGGGAAACCCGTTCGTGATTTGCGGCAAGATCGAAGGTCACTCCATGGTCAACATCAACAAAGCCTGGAGGGTCATTAAGGCCAAGGCCGGATTGGATGCGCTGCGGATTCACGATCTGCGCCACGCCTTTGCCAGCGTGGGAGCGACAATGGGCATGAGCCTTCCAGTTATCGGTAAGCTGTTGGGCCACAGTCAAGCGGCCACCACGGCGCGTTATGCGCACCTGTCGAGCGATCCGTTGAAGAAGGCAACAGCCACCATCGGGGCGCATATTGCCGCCGCCCTGGAGGGTGGGAAGAAGGCGGATGTGGTGCCGTTGCCTGCAGTCCGGCGGGGTTGACGGCCTGAACCAAGAGATGCCCGGCCTACGTCGGCCAACGGAAAAGGGGCAACCTTCAACCCCCTGGCCGGGCTTTGTCTGAAGGATGACTGCACTTTGGAGGGTGCGAAATGGCATTTAATCACGAGATTTTGGCAGGAAATGTTTTGCGGGATGATGCATGGGTAAAGGAGTTGCCGCTTCAAACGCAGGCAAATCTCTGGTACAACACAAGCAAAACGGTAAGTGTGTTGTTTGTGATTCAACATTATGCGAAAGAGCTTGGCTTGTCGATTGAAGATGCCAGAGAAAGGCTGATTAATTTTTACCGCAGAAGAATCTCTGACAGTATAGATTCGGTTTCAAAACGGGAATTTATTGATTCGTTTGATCCATACAAGCCAAAAGAGATGAAACCGGCAGGCGAGCATGGTCCGGCATTTTGGGATTTGTCGGTGTATGATTTGAAAGGAACAGGCAAGCCGTGTCGTTTTGACGAATTGACCATTTCTGACTTGCATCAGCCAGAGCATGTTTATGTTTTTGGAATAGGCCCTGTTTATCAAATGTTTAGGTTCATGGAGATTGTTCCAAAAGATTGGCCAGCGTGGGAGCAAATACAAGGGGCAGGGGTGTGGTTTGGGCCGACATCGGCTTTGCCTATAATCGAAAATCTATCGCAAGCCAACGCAAGCAATTCCTTTATGGTTGCCAAATCTTACATCCCGCCGATGGTTGATCAGGGTGCCGAAGCTGAGTCATCAGCACAGGAGACCAGCAACCAGGACAAAAAAGAGTCCCCAAGGGGTAAACTCGTCACCGCTGCCCGCAATGATGAGTGGCGCAAGCAAGGGCAGAAACTCCTTTTTGATCCCAATTCCGGTGTCACAACTATCAAAGGCGCTGCAATAAAAATCGCTTCGGAACACAACGATGCACACAAAGACGATCCCAAGGCCCCTGAAACGGTCGCTAGAGAACTTCGTGGGCTAAAGAGACCAAAAAAACAATAAAAGCGGGGACGATTTCTTTCCCCCGCTTTTCCCCCCGCTTCAAGCTAACACCATATTCTATTGATTTTAAGCAGAAATCCTAAAAAAAAACGGGGACGATTTTACTTTCCCCGTTTCAATCCCCCGTGCTGTACTCCTTCCAACATCGTGCGATGTTTCCGGCTGGCGGACTGATCCCCCGCAAGTCATCGCTTTTTGGTTGGAGATTGTTAGATGAATCTTTCTTATTATCTGCGCACACCTGCAGCAGCTCAATTTCTCGGCCTCGGAGAATCGACGCTCGAAAAATGGCGACTGACCGGAATCGGCCCGAAGTTTTCGCGGTTGGGGCGGGCTGTCGTTTATGCCCTGCCGGACTTGCAAGAATTCGTTGGTGAGCGGCGGACGAGTTCGACGAGCGAGGCGGACGCCATTCAGCACCGGTTGCCTGCTGCTGTTCCCACCCGGCCTGCACAGACTACTGGCAAGCGGCGTGGCCGTCCGTCGAAAGCCGCCAAGGTTGCCGGGTGATGGGGGGCGCCGCGATGGGTTCCTCCGGCATCCCGTGGTGTTGGGACGAGTCCGGCTTGCCCGCGACGGCCTGCGTGGGAACGCGCCGGGTGTTTGAAGTGGTCCCCCAGCCGCATGCCGACCAGCCGCAGGGCACCAACGACGTGACAGGACCGGAGACCACCACCGTTGAGCAGACCGACATGCCGCAACCGCAGATGGCGCTGCTGACCGTGGATCGGGCGCCGTCCGACCTGGGCAACTCGGAACTGTTCGTCTCCCAGCATGGCAGCCGGATCCGGTTCGTTCATCAATCCGGGCAATGGTTGATTTGGCAGGGAACGCACTGGCAGCCAGATTCCACTGGCGAGATTGAGTTCCTGGGCAAGCAAACCGCCCGCAGCATGATGTTGAAGGATCCGGTCGGCAGGGGGGCCGAGCATGAGAAGTGGCTGAAGCACGCCGTCAAGAGCCAAAACCGGCGACAGATCCAGGATTTCATTCTGCTGGCCAAATCCGAGCCGGGCATCGCCACCGCATCAGATGAATTGAACAGTGACCCGTGGTTGCTGAACGTCGAAAATGGCACCCTGGAGCTGCGCACCGGCAGGTTGCGACCGCACGACCGCAACGACCTGATCAGCAGAAAGATTCCTATCCGCCACGATCCGAATGCGGGGTGTCCAACATGGCTGCGATTTCTGGGGCGGATCATGGATGATGACCAAGGCATGATCGACTTTTTGCAGTGTTCTGTGGGCTATTCCTTGACCGGTTCGACCGACGAGCAGCTTCTGTTCTGTCCGTATGGCCTGGGGAGGAATGGCAAAAGCGTGTTCCTGGAAACCGTTTGTAGCCTTTTGGCGGGCTACAGCAAGAGGATTCCATCCGAATCACTCATGGTCCGGCAGAATCATGGCGGAGTGCCGAACGACTTGGCGATGCTGGACGGCGCTCGGCTGGTTGCGGCGCAAGAAACCCAAGAAGGAGCGCGTCTTGATGAATCGAGGCTGAAAGAGCTGACCGGGGGCGACACGATCACCGCTAGGTTCCTGCACCGAGAATTTTTCGAGTTCAAGCCTCAGTTCAAACTTTGGCTGTCCGGCAACCACCGCCCGGTGATCACGGGCACCGACCACGGGATTTGGCGACGCATCAGGTTGATTCCCTTCGCCGTGACGATTCCGTCTGGCGAGGTTGACCAGAAATTGCCAGACAAGTTGCAGGCCGAGTTGCCGGGCATCCTGAACTGGGCGGTTGCCGGCTGTTTGCAATGGCAGCGCCACGGGCTGGGGACTCCTGCGGCGGTGACACGGGCAACTGACCAATATCGCACGGAAAGTGACCTGCTGGGCCAATTTATTGCCGAGCGATGTCGGCTCGTCCCTGGCCTGGAAAGTTTTGTTCCGAAAGTTTATGCCGGCTATCGTGTCTGGTCTGAGGCTGCCGGACTTCGGCCAATGTCTTCGGTTGTGTTCGGGCGTAAACTCTCGGAGCGCGGCTTTCAGATTAGGCGTTCATCTGGCAGTCGGGTTTCTGGGTTGACGCTCGCGCCATGACCGGCCCGACAGATCCGACAGATCGACGGCCATTTCAGGTTTTTTTTCTATACGCGCGCATAGAGGAAAAACCTGAAATAGGCATCCATCTGTCGGATCTGTCGGATCTGGTGAGACTGTGCGGCAAGACAGTAAATAACAAAAATTATTTGGAGGCTTACAATGTTGATGCAGATATCGAAAGCAAAGGAGTTCGGATGCCCTCAAACGAGAGCGCTTCCACCAGAATTCAGGGCAGGATGTGCCGGATCAAAATGTGCTGCTTGGGTCATCGTCTGGCCGTCAGGTGCTAGGCGCGGCCCATGGGGTTGGGACGGTTGGACGGTATCAGATTCGATTGGCCGGTGCGGAATGTTGCGCCTTGGGGTGGGGGTGGTCGAAACTGAGCTGCAATCGAGGTTTGCAGAATGGCGGGCGGAAGGGGTGATGGTTCCCGACCAGAAGCGGCCAAAACAAACAGACGACTTTTTCAAGAGGCAGTAAAATGATTATTAAAATCAATATATTGTTTGGTGGTAAAAAGGCTCCAACGGTGGAGCAACTGCGGGCGATGGTGGCGGAAATTGACTTGGCGGTGTCGGAAGCGCGGCAGGATCTGGACGCCATGCACCAGGCGAATGACGCTGTGGTGTTGGCGTGCATGTCGCGGGGTGACGCCGCTGCCTTGGAGCGGCGCCATTCTGAACTGGCCCTGCGCGAACGGCGACTGGCCGAACTGGTGGCTGCCCGGAATACTGCCTGCGACTGCCTGCAGGAAGCCGAAGCGGCGGCATCTGACGCAGCCGAGCGGGTGCGCTGGGACCATGCGCGGGAGTTGGTGCAGCAGCGCAATGCAACGGGTATTCGACTCCAGGGGCTGTTGAATGAAGCCGCATCACGGCGAGCGGTGAGGAAATCCTTTCCGCTGATCGTTTTTAACTTTCTTCGGTATGAGAGAGGGGGCCAGCGATGACCAGGGCGGCAAACTCGAAAAAGCAGCCTTCACTTGCTCTCGTTGCAGGGCCGGACGGTGTTCAACACGCGTCAGAACTCGATCCGCCGGAAGAGTCCCCCACCCAAGCAATCAGGGTTGGGCGGTTGGATACGATTGCCGCTGTCCGGAACGAACTGGCGAGGCTGTATCGTGCTGCCCGTCGTGCTGCTGGCCCGGCTCCAGACGCGGCCACTGCAAGCCGCCTTGCGTACATCTTGCAGTCGGTGGCCCGGACCCTGGAAGGCGTGGAGCTTGAACGCCGGGTGCAAGATTTGGAACGGGGGGTGATGCAATGAGGCCATCACTCGTGACTCGCCTTGAACGAATCGAAGAGGCGTTGATTCCCCGGCCCGGCGGCTACTGCCTGATCATTGATCTACAGGACGGAACGCCGCCGACCGTTTTGCAATTCTCCGGCCCTGCGCCACGTCGCCATGGTTCGCGTGGATTTTTCCCCCCGCTCCGGCAGTCGGTGGCAACCGGCACGGGCGACGACGAGTAGCCGCACCAGATGTGTTAGGGGGCGATTGAAGGGGTGGCCCTGCTTGTGTGTCCCTCTAAGCGCTGTCCTGGCGCGGTTATGGGGCTTATGGTGATGATTTTGAAGGATGTCATACGACACGCCAGTATTCAGCCCGGCAACTTGGATTTCATCCCTGGTGGGTACTATGTGGGTACTGGAAACAGTTACGGCCACCTTATGGGTGGCCGTAACTGTTTGAAAAATTTGGAGCCGCTTCTCGGAATTGAACCGAGGACCTGCTCATTACGAGTGAGCTG
>JADGBU010000187.1 GCA_015231295.1 Magnetococcales bacterium
TCCCCAAACTGAACCGACCTTTCCGTGTCCAGGGGAACTGGGAGCCAAGACAGGTGTCCTCCTCGCTGATCGGTGACGCTCTGTCCTGAATTTTCTGCAGCTGTTCCCTCAACTTGCGTATCGTGGCATCCAGATTGGCGCGATGATTGACGCTCATGAATCCTCCGTTGTGCTCCGGATTTAATGACTAATTGATCGCCATCTTGAACTGTAAGCAATATTTTCTCTCATCGGATGGCTCGTGTCACTGGCAATTGATTGCTTTGTTGCCTATCAGACCGATCAGGCGGACGGAGGCGACTTGATGGATCCAATACGGGGTCGATTGGCAATTGCCGGACGAAAGGGCATTTCCATCACTTCATACCCCATCCGCTTCGCGTTGCAGCAAAAAACCATTGAACCCCAAAGGAAAAGATGGCTAAAATGGCTTCAACTCTAGGGAGGGTTTCATGCAGCGAATTTCCGCACGCGATGCAAAAAATGGATTCGGATACCTGATCGATCTTGCACGGGCGGAACCCGTGGCTATCGAGAAGTACGGTCGCCCTGTAGTCGTCGTGATGGCGGTCGAAGAATATGAACGTTTGGTCAGTGTAAGCGGCAAGGATTCTGAGCCCGTCACCCCCAAGAAACAGAGTCAGAAGGGAAAGCCAAGTGGCGATTTGGATGTTAGAGCGACATGACAACAGCTTGAGTTTGAGAGACGAATGGCCAATCAACGTGACCATGCCAACCTGATCTGGCAAATTGCCGACCTGCTGCGCGGCCCGTATCGCCCCCCCCAATATGAGCGGGTCATGCTGCCGATGGTGGTCTTGCGTCGTTTCGATTGCGTGTTGGCTGACACTAAGGCCCGAGTGATGTCGGAATATGAGCGTCGCAAGGATGGAAAACTGACCGACGACGCCCTTGACCGCATCCTGAACAAGGCTTCCGGTCAGCGCTTCCACAACCGTTCCCCGTTGGACTTCCAAAAGCTGAAAGGCGACCCGGACAACATCAACCGCCATTTGACGGGTTACATCAGTGGGTTCTCGGCCAACGTCCGCAGCATCTTTGAATATTTCGAATTCACCGCCGAAATCGAGCGGATGCACGAGGCCAACATCCTTTTTCTCGTCGTCTCTAAATTTGGGGACGTTGATCTGCATCCGAACGAGGTCTCCAACGATGAGATGGGGCTCATCTTCGAGAACCTGATCCGACGCTTCAACGAACTGGCCAATGAGACAGCGGGCGATCACTTCACCCCCCGTGAGGTGGTCCACCTCATGGTGGATTTGCTGTTCATCGAGGATGATGCCCTGCTGGTCACCCCCGGCACGGTGCGCACCATGCTGGATCCGGCTTGCGGCACTGGCGGCATGCTGGCCGGGGCACAGGACTACATACGCCGGAGCCACGCCAAGGCCAAGCTCTACGTCTACGGCCAAGACTACAACAAGCGGGCCTTTGCTACCGCAGCTTCGGACATGCTTATAAAGCAGGTGGACCACAATGGCGGCGGGGAGAATATCCGTTTCGGCGACATTTTCACTGAGGATCAGTTTCCTGACCGGACTTTCGACTATCTGATCGCCAACCCGCCCTTTGGCGTCGATTGGAAAAAACAGAAGCGCGAGATCGAGCAGGAGCACCAGAAGCGGGGATTCGCGGGTCGCTTCGGACCGGGCTTGCCCCGGATCAACGATGGCGCCTTGTTGTTTCTGCTGCACATGATCAGCAAATTCGAGCCGGTTCGGCCCAAGGATCAAAAACATGGGTCGCGTCTGGCCATCGTCTTCAACGGTTCTCCGCTTTTTACCGGCGGGGCGGGAAGCGGCGAAAGCGAGATCCGCAAATGGATCATCGAAAACGACTGGCTGGAAGCCATCGTCGCCCTGCCGGGGCAGATGTTTTACAATACTGGCATCGGTACCTACATTTGGATCGTTACCAACCGCAAGAGCGCCCAGCGCAAAGGCAAAATTCAACTGGTCGATGCCCGTGAGACATGGATTCCCATGCGGCGCAGCCTGGGGGACAAACGGCGCAAGATCGGCGAAGGCCCCGCCGGGGAGGATGAGGATCGGTCGGACGAACCCGATCAGATCGGGGAGATCGTCCGTTGGTATGGCGGATTTCAATCCGGCGCAAAGGTCAAGATCTTCGACAATGCCGACTTCGGTTACACCCGGGTCACGGTGGAGCGGCCCTTGCGTCTGCGTTATCAAATGACGATTGAGGACAAAGCCCGTTTCCTGGATGCCGCCCCCGATCTTCTCGATGACGTGCAGGCCATCGACCAGACGTTGGGCCGAAACTCCAAGTTGGATTGGAACGCAGTCTGGGCGAGCATTCAGAAACTATTGCGCCAAAGGGATTCCCGCTGGACGCTCCAGGAACAACGGTTGTTCCGCAGCGTCTTCACGGTCAAGGATCCGGTAGCCGAGCCGGTTCGGGCGGGAGTGCGCAGTGACGATTTTGAACCCGATCCCGATCTGCGTGATTTCGAGAACATCCCGCTCAAGGAGGATATCGACGTCTATTTCGCCCGCGAAGTCACCCCCCATGTTCCCGATGCCTGGATGGACCGCAGCAAGGACAAGGTGGGCTACGAGATCAATTTCAACCGTCACTTCTATGTGTTCGTGCCCCCTCGGCCCCTGGCGGAAATTGATGCTGACCTCCAAAAAGCTGAAGAGGAGATCATGCGGCTGCTGCGGGAGGTGACGGAATGAAGATGCTGCCCACTCATCATGAATGGAGAAGCATTCCACTCCGCTATATTTGCCGTCTCAACCCTGCCGTTACCTTCGAAGAATTCGAAGAAGATGACGAGTTGACTTTCCTTCCTATGGACAGGGTGAAAAATGGCTATTTCATTCCGAATGTAGATAAATTTTCAAAATATGCGCCTTCTTACAATGCCTTCGAGGAGGGAGACATCGTTCTAGCGAAGGTCACCCCCTGTTTCGAGAACGGAAACATTGCAATTGCGGAAAGCTTGGCAGGAGGGAAAGGGTTCGGAAGCTCCGAGCTGTTTGTTGTTCGTCCGACGAAGTCTGACCGGAAGTTTCTTTTTTATTATTTCCAATCCTCCGCGTTCAAGCAGGAAGGACAAGCCTCCATGACTGGCGCAGGGGGCTTGAAGCGGGTATCCCCTGACCTTTTACGCCAACATCATTTACCGCTTCCAAATGAGGACACCCAATGCGCCATCGCTGCCTACCTGGACCGGGAAACGGCACGCATCGATGCACTGGTGGCGGCCAAGGGAAAATGGCTGGAACTCCTGGTGGAAAAACGCCGCGCCCTTATTTCCCACGCAGTCACGCGCGGCCTGAATCCCAACGCGCCGATGCGTGACTCTGGTGTTCCTTGGCTTGGGGAGGTTCCGGCACATTGGGAGGTAACTCGTTTGAAGATGGTGGCAGAAGTTCGTGGGGGCCTGACCATCGGAAAGGACTATGGATCAGAAAAACTAATCGATATACCGTACCTGAGAGTAGCAAATGTCCAGGATGGTTATCTGGATTTATCGACTGTTACAACGGTATCCGTGCCATACTCTGAAACCCAGCGATATGTTCTTGAGATTGGAGACGTGCTGATGAATGAGGGGGGGGATGCCGATAAGCTTGGCCGAGGATGTGTTTGGAGAGGGGAGATTTCTCCATGTCTCCATCAGAACCATGTATTTTCGGTTCGTCCCCATAATATTGATTCTGATTGGTTGAGCTTATGGACTTCATCTGAATCTGCAAAGTCATACTTCGAGAGCAACGCCAAGCAATCAACAAATCTAGCGTCAATTTCAGCGACCAATCTCAAGGAATTGCCAATCTTACTGCCGCCGGTGATGGAACAACATGACATTGTTTCTCGGGTTGGGAATGATCTTGATAATTTGGATAAAATCAGTTCTCGCGCACATTATACCATCGCCCTTCTGAAAGAACGCCGCGCCGCTCTCATTTCAGCGGCAGTCACGGGGCAGATTGATATTGGAGAAGCCGCATGAAAATCACCGGATTGAAAGTCACCAACCTGCGTGCGCTTAAGCTCGCTGAGTTCTCTTTCCAGCCGGGAATGAACCTGCTCGTGGGTGTCAACGGTGTAGGAAAAACCACAGTATTGGAGGCTCTCCGGATCTGCCTCTCGCGGACCATCCCTGATTTTTCTTATGCTAGCAAGATTCTAGCATCTTCATTTGGACTAGATGATATTCAAATTGACTCACAATCTATGACAACAGAGATGGAGTTTGAAATTCTTGGCACAAAACAACATTATCTTATTCACAAGCAAAAGGAAGAATATGTTCCGGAAAAAGAAGGCTCTGTCAGACTGCAAGCATATATTACCCCAGATCATGAAAAACTAACGCCCGGATCTAACGAGCAACTTCTGAAACAACTGAATAAGGATGATGCTGGCCCCTTTAAACAGCCGATTGCCATCTATTTTTCAACTCGTCGTTCACTCGCCTCATATGCCACGCCTTCCAAGTCAAGGTCCAAAGGAGGCGTCATGGCCGCTTTTGGTGATGCTCTCATCAATAGTCGTGAATTGCGGTTAAGCGAGATTGCATCCTGGATGCATGCTCAAGCAGCTCTGGCAGGCGAAAGGCCTCTATCAGACCGCCATCTTGACGCGCTGCTCGAGGCTGCATCGCGTTTTCTGCCCGAATGCGAAAATTTGCATACCAAGATGGATATGAAGCTCAGGCTTCTGGTTGATAAAGGCGGCAAGATACTTGACGTCATGCAGCTTTCTGATGGTGAACGGGGCATGCTTGCGTTGGTCCTTGATTTAGCGCAACGTCTTTCTCTGGCCAATTCTGGACTTGAAAATCCAATTCAAGATGGCGAGGCCGTTGTCCTTATCGATGAACTGGACCTGCATCTGCATCCAAAATGGCAGAGAGCGATCGTCCGTCGACTGACCGAGACATTTCCAAACTGCCAATTCATCGCCACTACCCATTCTCCGCTGATCATCGGGGAGGTGTCCCACGACCGGATTCAGATCATAGCGGATGGCCAAGTGTATTCGCCTACCCACTCTTTTGGCGTTGACTCCAGCCGCGTCCTTGAAGAAGTCATGGACACAAACCCGAGGACGGATGTCACAGCACAACTGCTCTCCCAGATATCCAGAGAAATTGGTCAGAATCAGTTTGACGTGGCCCGGAAGAGCCTGTCGGCCCTGATTGAACATCTTGGGGAGAATGATCCGGAAATAACGCGAATGCGTACCCTCCTGGATTTCATGGAGGGCGAGGAATGAGGGGCATTGCCAAAGAGATGGAGCCGCCCTGCCTGACGGCCCATCGGAAAACATCCTACAGTGACTACGACAACTATGCGGGGAAGAATGCCCTTCGGCATGCGCTGGTGTCGGAACAGCGGGGCCTGTGCTGCTACTGCATGGGGCGGATCAGTGATGACCGGTCGAACATAAAAATCGAGCATTGGCACTGCCAGGACAATTACCAAGCCGAACAGCTCACCTACCAAAACCTCCTGGGCGCTTGTTTGGGTGGTGAGGGGTTGCCCCGCGATAAACAGCACTGCGATACCCGCAAGGGGAACCAGGATTTGCAGTGGAATCCCGCCAATCCGGTCCATTTCATCGAGGCGCATATCCGGTATGGGACCGACGGCACCATCCGGTCGGACGATTCGGTATTCAACGGACAGTTGGATGAGGTACTCAACCTCAATCTGGCGATCTTGAAAAACAACAGAAAAGGTGTGCTTGATGCTGTACTCTTTTGGTGGAGGCAGGAAAAAAGCCGTCTCCATGGCCCAGTGCCTCGTGACCGGCTGGAGCGCAAAAGGAACCAGTACGTCGGCGGAAATGGCGTCATAGATCCGTATTGCCAAGTTGCCGTGTGGTGGCTGGATCAAAAGCTTGCGCGGGTGGCGACATGAATCCGACCTGTCATTCCGAACAGGTATTCGAATCTGTCAAAAAGGCACAATTGCTTGACTACGTCAACTTTGCCGTCACCGGGCAAATCTATGTGAGCATCAAGCATAAAAAGGAGAGGCTACCTCATGGCGCGCGCTGACCTGCTCCTCGACATTGTGAAGGCCGGAGCCGAGGGGGATCAGGAACTTTTCCGCAAGGCACTTGAAGCCATGATTACCGAAGAGCGCTCCAAGCAGCATAATATTCTGGCCGACCGCATGGCGGAACATCTCAATCTCAACGGCAAGCCGTTTCGGCC
>JADGBU010000188.1:0-637 GCA_015231295.1 Magnetococcales bacterium
GCTCCCCCAGGGTGAACAGATACAACGATCGGGCCAAGGGGTAGGTCTCCTCCTCGGTGGCGGCGATGGTGGGGGGAACGCACGGGGCGTTGGACTCGTGCAATTTGGAGACGCACAGAGTCTTGACCGCGCTGGTCACGAACGCCATGCCCGAATAGCCGATGGCGCAGGGCATCTGCGCCACCATGTTGACCACCGCATCCGAGGCATCCATGCTGACCATCTGCGGATCGAAATGTTCATCCTTGTCGAGGATGGTCTGCCGGAAGAACAGATAGGTACCGGAGTTGTTCTTGCGACTGATGGGCATCACTTTCTGATCCGGACAGCCGGGCACCTTCACGCCCAGATCGGCCCAGGTCATCATCTGCGAGCCTTTGCTGTAGATTTCGGTCAATTGATGCAGCGATACCCCATGGATCGGATTGGAGGGATGAACCACCACCGTCACCGCATCCCGCGCCACCGTATGGCTTGTCGGTGGAATGGTGGGATGTTTCTTGGAGAAAAGTTGCAACTCCCGGGCGCGCAACGGACGGCTCGACGCGGCGATCTCCACGTGACCGTTGATGAGTGCCGCGATGCCATTGCCCGACCCCCCCCCCGACACCTCGAAATGAATCTCGGGCTGCTGTTT
>JADGBU010000188.1:647-6056 GCA_015231295.1 Magnetococcales bacterium
CCCGGGTCCACTCCCTGAGCACCTTGGCGAGGGTATCCGATCCCTTGATGCGGATCGGCGCGGTGGATTCGGCGGCGTTCACGCTCCAGGGCAGCAGGGCGGCACCCAACAGCACCAGACCAAGAAGAGTCTGAAAAGGTTTGACAGGCATGTCGTTGACCCTTCGGAATGGTTTCAGGAATCATGCTCCAAGGTGCAGGCCACATGACGGGAGGCGGACAACTGGTCGGCGGCGAACTCCGGCGCGGTGATCCACAACTGGGTGATGCGATCGCCCAGGGAGTGCAGGATTTCCAGGGTTTTCCGGCTCCGCTCCCGATCGCTGTAGGCGAAAGGCTCGTCCAGGGCGAGAAAATGATCGCCGCTCACCCGGGCGGTCACGGCCTGACACAAGGCGATCCGCATCGCCAGAGCCAGTTGACGCCGCACCCCGGTGGAAAGCTCCGCCATGGGGATGCGATCCTGTTTGGCTTCCGAGAAAATATCGACATTCAGGGCGTTGTCCAGGTGCGGGGTGTGATAACGCCCGTCGGTGAAACGGGGCACCAGTTGCGCGAAAACCCGTTGCAGCTCGGCCCGGAACTGGTCGATCGCCTCCTGACCGGCCCCCTGCAACAGCTCGCGCGCCAGTTGAGCCACCTCGATGGCATGGTAATCCCGGTTGATCGCCTGGTCGAGTTCCGCCAGCAGACCCTGAAACCGGGTCCGTTCCAGTCGTCTGTCCAGCTCCCGATTCAGCGCGTCCACGCTCACCCGGGCCTGATCCTGTTTTTGGATCTGCTGCTGCCGGGCGGTCTGTCCGCAGACCCGCAGATGCTCCTGAAGCGGTTCGAGCGCGCCGCGCAACACGTTGCGGGCCTCGGCGAGCTGGTTCAGTTCTGCGGCGAGGGCGTCGGAATCGAGGAAGGGGCGTCCCTCTTCACGGCTCCAGCGGCGCAGTTCCTCGCTCCAGGGTTGGGGATCGAGGGCGAGCAACCGTTCGATCTGCGCGTTCAGCGGCAGACGGGCGGCGTCGGGAATGGCGTCGATGGTGTTCCAGGTGGCGGTCACGACCTGATCCAGCGCGAGATTGCCGGCTTCGGCCCGTCTGATGCGACGCCCCGCACTCCAGCGACCGATCAGATTCCACAGCAGCATCAGCGAAAACCAGCCAGAGGCCATGACCAGCAGCAGATTGGGACCGCGATGCAGAAACGGCAACTGATCTTTCAGCACATCCAGGAGGATCGGCGGATAGTGCTCCTGCAACCGCTCCTGCCACACCACCAGCGTCGAGAACCACCCGATCAGACTGAGCAGCAGATAAAGGGGAATCCGGCGGTTCCGTTTGGCGTGGCGTCGTCTGGCCCGATGGATGGTCTGTTGCAGATCGGTCCGCTCCTGGGCGAGGGTGTCGGGATGGGCCGCTTCCGCCGGGGGCGCACCGAGCCAGCAGAGCAGACGGTTTCGCTCCTCGTCGATTCGGGAGAGGTTGGTTTCCAGCGCGTGCAGACGGTTCATCCAGCGGGCATGCCAGGCGCGCAGCAGCGCGGCGGGGGCCTCCGTACCGTTCCAATGTCCCGAGCCTCCGAGGGTTTCGAGCTCCTGAAGGGCGAGGTCCAGTTGTCGGGAGCGATCTTGCCAGGTTTGCAGCGTCGGGGCCGGATCCTGTGCTCCCAGTTGGTCGCAGGCGGTTTCGATCCGGCGGTGGGCCTGGATCAGGCCATTTTCCACCCCGGACCACCGTTCGATGGTGGCCTGGGCCGTGGCCACGGCGGAGTCGGCCTGACGGAATTGGTTTTCCAGCCGGTTGAGGTTTTCTTCTCGTATGTTCAGGGTGGTCAGGTCGTGGCGAAGCTCCGT
Organism: Magnetococcales bacterium; assembly: GCA_015231295.1. GTDB lineage: Bacteria > Pseudomonadota > Magnetococcia > Magnetococcales > Magnetaquicoccaceae > Magnetaquiglobus. Next base: position 2,490 of record JADGBU010000188.1, read on the forward strand.
CTGACGCCCCTGATGGGTGGCGATGGCGTGGCGTGCGTTTTCAAGGTCTGCGTTCAGGGAGGCGTCGATGCGGGTCAGGGCCGGGATGCCCGCCAGAGCTTCGAGGGTCTTGCCGGGGCGACCGTGACGGCTCTGGGCCAGATAGAAGGTGTCGAGATATTGATCGAAGTCGCAGCCGAGCAGTTCGATCACCGCTTGATCCACCGCCTCGACCCCTTGAATCGGGGGGATGGTCTGGCTGATCGGGGTGAGGGTGGCTTCGTGCCGTCCGGTGGAATCGAGCGTTCGGGTCAGGCGATAGCCGTTTTGCTGCGCGGCGATGAATTCGACTGTTCCGCGCCCCAGCGGATCGTTCGGTTCAGGGTGTCGCGGCTGTGGGTGGCGGTGCGTCCGAACAGGGCCAGACAGAGAATTTCCAGCACCGAGGATTTGCCCGACTCATCCGGACCGCTGATGAGAATGGGGCCTTGCGCGGGCAGGTCGTTGAGGTCGAGTTGTTTGAAGCACAACAGATTTTCGGACTGAAGACGCCGAATGATCATGCGGGGTTCTCCTGGGACGGACGGAGGCTGTTCCGATGATTCAGGAGGCGTTGCACTGCCTCCTGGAGCAGAGAGGTATTGCGGGTCGGGTGGGCCGCGCGACGACGTTCCACCTCCTGCTGACAATAGCTTTCAAGCAGCAGCAGGGGATCCTGGACGCAAAAAGGGGTTGCGGAGGGATCGGGGAGGGACATCGGTTCACCTCGTGGCAGGCCGGGGGTCTGGGAGTCTGAAAACCATTAAAAAAAAAGAGGGGGTCTGGGGGATTCATCCCCCAGGGTTTGTCCTGACGATTTTTTATACAACGCATCCAACAAAAAACAAGAACAAAACCCCTATGGGACGAATCCCCTCATCCCCCCCATCTTTTTCTTTCACCGGTTTTCGCATGGCGCAACAGCGTTGCATACAGCACGCCCTTCATCTTATTCGTTTTATTCGCGCGGGTAAACCCGGCATCTCAATCGATCAGCCGGATCGGTTGAAATCCATTTCCCGGTTCGCGAAAATTGGTCACCTGCCCCCGATAGACGCGGGCCGCGATGCCGAGCAGCCGTTCCCGATAGACGAACAGTCGTATATCGGTCTTGAGGGTGGTGCCCCGTTCATCCACCCGGGTCAGGGAGGGGGGCACGAGTCGTTGCACCAGGGTTTCTTCCGGGACGAGGGCGTCGAAACGGGTGCGGCTGATCTTGTCGCCGAGCAGCACCCCACGGCCTCCGAATCCCTGGCCGGGCTTGAAAACCCAGCGGGCGCGCTCTTTCCAGACCCGGGCCGGGTCGAGTTGGTGGAGAGGGCGGGTTTCGGGGACGATGGTGGCGATGAAACGGGCCTCTTCCGGCGCGCAGCCGCGCGCCTCCAGGGCGAGAGGATCGGACCAGCCCACCAGATGGCGTTTATCCGCCAGCAGACCGTAAACATATGGATTGGGCGACAGACAGACCCGGCGGTTGAGCCAGGCGGCCTTCAATCCCGCCAGGGCTTCGCTTTCGAGATAGAAATCGCAGTGGCGATTGTAGATCATCTCCACCCGTTCCCCTTGATGGAACACGCCATCCGGGGTCATGGTCAACTCCGCCGGGTCGAGCACGGCGCAGGGGCATCCGGCCTCGGTGAGCAGGGTGGCGCAGGCGGCCATCTCCGGATAGAGAAATTGCGTCTCGGGTTGGGCGTCGAGAATCGCCATCCGGCGGGGCTTTCTGCCGGGCGTGCCGGAAAAGCGGGCCATCTCCTCGAAAAAGGTGGCGAGCAGACGGCTTTGATGGCGATCTGCGGGATCGTACAGTTCCGGGGGAAAGCGGGGACCGGCGGGGAAACAGGGATTCTGGGCGCAATGGGCCATCAACGCCCCTCCGGCGTTGGTATTGACCTCGATCAGGCGTGGCCCTTCCGGGGTGAGGTGGAAATCATAGCCCATCATCACCCCTTCGTGACCCGGATCGAAGCGCGCGCTGTCGGGAAGATCGGGCAGGGGGTGGGGATGGTCGAGGGCCAGGCGTCGCAGCGCGCGGGCCAGTCGGATCATGACGCGCGCATCCCGACGCCGGATGAGAACATGAGGACGATCGGGATCGGGTTGCCAGAGGGTGTGGATCATGGAGCGGACTCCGTTGCCGCGAGCAGGGTGGCGGCACGCCAGGAGGCGAGGGTGCCGATCAGGGCGGCCAGGGCCATCAGGGTGAACATCGCCTCGTGACCGAATCGTTCCAGCACCAGCCCGGAAAGGGCCATGCCCAGTCCGCCTCCCGCGCCGTAGGAGAGGGCGGAAAGCCAGCCTTGAGCCACGGCCCGGGCCTGTCGCGGAGCCAGGTCATGCACCCGGCGCACCGAACTGACATGAAAGGCTCCGAAGGTGAAGGCGTGCAGCAGTTGCGCGAGCACCAGCGGGATCCATTCGGTGGTGGTGGCGAAGCACAGCCAGCGCAAGGTGGCGATGGCCATCGAGAAGGTGAGCAGCGGAGCCACGCCGAAGCGGGTCAGCAGGGCTGCGGAACGGCTCATCAACAGCACCTCGGCCACCACGCCCACCGCCCACAACAGACCGATGGCGGTTCTGGTGAAGTCGTGTTGTTGCAGATGCAGCGACAGGAAACCATAATAGCCCCCGTGGGAAAATTGCATCAGGGTGGCACTGAAATAAAACCATCGGACATCGGCCCGCGCGAACAGGGCGGTCAGGGGGATCTTGTCGCCGGGATGGGGCGGGGTGCGGGGCATCGCCAGGGCGAAGAGCAGATTGGCCGCCAGCAACAGCGCGATCACCACCGGAATGATCTCCAGTCCATACCGGTCGCTCAGCGGACCCACCCCCAGAGAGAAGAGAATGAAGCCCCAGGAGCCCCACAGTCGCAAGCGGCCATAATCCCACCGATGGCGGACGCAAAGCTCCATGGCGGTGGCGTCGGTCAGGGAGAGCGGGCCGGTATGAAAGATGCTGTAGAGAATCGTGACCGTCAGGATCCAGAGAGGGCTGGAATCGAACAGAAAGAGACAAAACGAAATCAACGCGCCGCTGCAGGTGAGCAGAATCACTCCGTAGCGGGAGCCCCGATCCGCCATTCCTCCCCACAAGGGCGGCACGGGAATGCGGATCCATTGGGTCAGGGCCGTCAACAGGCCGATGGTCTGGGCGCCATACCCCAGATTGGTCAGATGCAATGGCCAATAGGGGATCCAGACGCCGACCACCGCGAAGTAGCAGGCGTAGAATCCGGCGATCGGCCAGCGGGAAGGGGTGGTCAATGGCTTCGGGGCACTTCAGGCCGATGGGGTCAGTAGCGGAACAGCACCCATTGGGGCACCGCGTATTGGGGTTCGTGTCCGTGGGAGCGGGATTCGAACAGACCATCGCCATCGGTGTCGATGAGATAGTAGGATGGACCGTTGACCGGAATCACCTGGATCTGAAACACCGAACCCTGGATCATGAACTCCCGGACCTGATTGCCCTGGGCGTCTTCGTATTTGCGGATGACGGTTTCGTGTTCCGGATGATCCGGGTCGAGGGCTTCGCGTAGTTCGGAGA
>JADGBU010000189.1:0-4872 GCA_015231295.1 Magnetococcales bacterium
GATCGTGGTTGCCAGCGCCACCCACGGCAGCCTTTTTTTCAGTGAAGTCATGGGGGTTCCGGTCTGCGTGCTGTGCTGGTATCAACGCATCGCCTTGTCTCCACTCACGTTCATACTGGCGGTCGGTCTGTTTCCGTATGATCCCAAAGTGGTACGATATGCTGGTGTTTTAACGGGGATGGGGTGGGTTGTCGCCCTGTTTCATGTGCTTCTGGTCGCCGGAGTCATTCCCGAGAAAATCCATCCCTGTGTGCAGGGCATTCCCTGTTCGGAAACCCATCTCGTCTTGTTCGGGTTTCTGACCATTCCTCTCATGTCGCTTTTAACCTTCACGCTGGTTGCCGTTCTGCTCTTCTTTTCTCAAAGGATGAAATCATCATGAATCGCAAGATCCTCTTTATTTCCGTTGCCGGACTGCTCCTGCTGGTCTTCGCTGTTGGTGTCATGCAATTTCAGGATCGCAAAGTTGAACAACAGAATGAATCCATGCGCAACCATTCAAATGCGTTGGAACGATCCGGAGCCCCGATCAAGGGTCCAACGGATGCCAAGGTTACCATTGTGGAATTTCTGGATCCTGCTTGCGAAACCTGTCGGGATTTCTACCCCCTTGTGCAGCAGTTGATTGACCAATATCCGGGCAAGGTGAGGGCCATGGTGCGCTATGCCCCCCTGCATTCCGGATCGGACCAGGTGGTAAGAATGCTGGAGGCGGCCCGTTATCAGGACAAGTTCTGGCAAGCCTTGGAACTGCTGTTCGCGAATCAGAATCGTTGGGTGGTCAACCATGCATCCCAGCCCATGCGCGCGCTGACTCTGTTGGAATCTTTACAGTTGGATCGAGAGCGGTTTCTAGTGGGTCAACCGGGCTGATTTGACTGTCTTGCGATAATCGTTTATTCTCCTTGCCAAAGGGTATGATCCAGCGAGGAGTTCCAGAAATGTCAAAATATGTTGTTCGCCTGACCGAAGAGGAGCGCAAAAAATTATCTGACCTGATTTCCAAGGGGCGAGGTTCTGCCGCCAGTCTTTGTCGGGCGCGGATATTGCTGAAAGCAGACGAGGGAGATGACGGTCCAGGTTGGACTGATTCAGCGATTTGTGAAGCGTTGGAAATCAGTCTGTCAACAGTTGCCCGTGTTCGGAAGGCGCTTGTTGAAAAAGGATTTGATGAGTCATTGAATCGAAAGAGACCCCAAGGAAGACAATATCAGAAACTGGATGGGGAACAAGAGGCGCATCTGATTGCGTTGGCGTGCAGCACTCCTCCAGAAGGCAGAACGCGTTGGACGCTTAAAATGTTGTCGAATAAACTGATTGAACTGAATATTGTGGACTACATCAGCGCTGAGTGTGTGCGAACCACTTTAAAAAAACGAACTTAAACCTTGGTTGAGAGAGCAATGGGTGATTCCACCCCATGCCAACGCAGAGTTTGTTTGCGCCATGGAAGATGTTTTGGGCGTTTATATGCGTCCCTATGATCCAAAACGTCCAGTGGTCTGCTTCGATGAACTGAACAAGCAATTGATCAAGGAAACAAGGGAACCCATCCCGGCGGAAACAGGACGAAAAGAGCGGTTTGATTATGAATATGAGCGCAACGGTACGGCGAACATCTTCATCAACTCTGAACCCCTGGTTGGACGGAGGAGTGTCAAGGTTACGGATCGCCGAACGGCAATTGACTTTGCAGAGGTTGTTCGAGAAATTGTTGATGATCAATACCCTGATGCAGAGAAGGTTGTCCTCGTCATGGACAACCTGAATACCCACAAGCCAGCATCGCTGTATCAAGCGTTCGAACCGAAGGAAGCAAGGCGGTTACTGGACCGTCTTGAGATCCATTACACACCGAAACACGGCAGTTGGCTGAATATGGCGGAGATTGAATTGAGCGTTCTCAGTGGCCAGTGTCTGGATCGCCGGATTCCTGATCAAGAAACGCTGGTCCGGGAAGTTGCAGCTTGGGAAAAGGAACGGAACCAGGGAAAATGCAAAGTAAAATGGCAATTCACAACCGAAACAGCTCGGATCAAGTTGGCGCGACTTTACCCGTCAAATCAGTTCGGTTGAGACACTAGCTGACATGAAACGTTCCGAGACAGCCCAGGTGATTCAACAGGATATCGAAGATGGGAAACGCCTCAATGTCCGGGCAACCCCAGAATTTTTTGTCAATGGTCGTCCCATGCCAAGCTTTGGTTACGATCAGTTGAGCCGCCTGGTCAAAGAGGCAGTGGCTGCTGCCTATTGACGATTCTTCTTGGCATTATTAGAATCTTAACTACTGCAAACAAGGCCAAATCGGCAGGCTTTTTATCAAAATTCGTCAACATTATGGGAATCGCCATGAAACGTTTGTCTCTGTTGAGTCTGTTGCTTACGGTTCTATTCACGCTTCCAGTTGGTGCCCAGGATGCCGTTCAGATCCTCGATCCCTGGATTCGGGAGGCTCCACCGGTGATGCAGACACTGGCCGCCTATATGACCATCAACAATCGGGATAGGGGGAGGTTTTGAGGCCTTCCCCCTCCCACACCACCGTGCGTACGGGTCCGTACACGGCGGTTCGGCGGATTAAGCTGCTTTAGGCAGGGTAGGTGGGAGGAGGGCAGGGAGGCCGAGTTTGGCAAGGGTCGCGTTGTCCAGTGCAATATGAATGGGCAATGAGCGGCTTAACCTCCATGGTCCGAGGCTGGAGCCTGCTGCACATGCCGCTTGTCTTGGTGGGACTCCTCGTTTTACGAGTTCGCGAAATCGCTTCCGCCCGGTTTTCCATTGGTTCCAGGCGATAGAGCGAATACGTCGTCGTGTCCATTCGTCCAGTCGTCGCAGCACGGAAGGGGTTTGGCAAAAGCCGAAGTATCCAAGCCATCCAATGATGTATCTGGATAGTTCTTTGATTATCCAGGGTAAGCTCCTCCCGCGATGGCGGTTTGTGATCTCTCGGACTCGTTCCTTGTATCGTTCAATGCTCTTTGGCGCGATGCGCCTTTTCACATTGGTTTTGATGACTTGGAAGCTGAAACCAAGAAATTTCCGTTTTGAGGGCTTTCCAACAGCACTTTTGGCCGTGTTTACTTTTAGCTTCAGGGTTTTGTGCAGGAAGTTTGTCACGCTTTCCATAACCCTTTGGCCTGCTCGCAAGGAGCGGACGTAGATATTGCAGTCGTCCGCATAACGGGAAAAATGTAGTCCACGTCGTTCCAGCTCTTTGTCCAGTACGTCGAGCATGATATTCGACAGGAATGGTGAGAGTGGACCCCCTTGGGGCGTACCTTCCTCGTTTCGAGTGACCAACCCATTTTCCATGACCCCAGCCGTAAGAAATGCGCGGATGAGTTTTAACAACCGCTTGTCGGATTCTCGTTTGGCGATCAATGACATGAGGATGTCGTGATTTACCCGGTCGAAGAATTTTTCCAGGTCGATGTCCACGACGATCTGATAGCCCTGTTCGATGAATCCTTGGGCACTGGCGATTGCCTGATGGGCTGACCTGCCCGGGCGGAAGCCATAGCTGTTCTCCGAAAATGTTCCATCCCATCGCGGTTGTAGGATTTGCAGGACCGCTTGCTGGATGAGTCTGTCAAGAACCGTTGGGATTCCCAGCATTCTGATACCTCCGCCGGGTTTTGGTATCTCGACTCTGCGAACCGGTTGTGGCCGGTAGGTTCCGGTCAGTAGTTGGTTGCAGATGACTGGCCACGTTGTTTGTAGATGCGCGGGGAGTTGATCGACTGTCATGCCGTCGATGCCAGGCGCACCCTTGTTGCGACGGACTTGTGCCATGGCGTCCAGAATATTGGTCGGTAGGCACACCTTCTCCATCAACTGCTCGTCATCAGCCGGGCTTTCAGGCATACATTTCGCCATGGACGCTTCAATCCCTTCGATGGAGTCCTTCCGGGCTTCACCCGTATCGCCATCCTCGAAGACCAAGGTGTATTGGATTTTCTGTTGCTTTTCGTTCATGAGAAATGTCTCCTACTTGCCTCTTCCTCAACCCCTTCCGGGGACCGTTCGGGCCTTCGGATCTGGTTTCCCTTCTCCTATTATGCCCTCTGCTGACTTCCATGATCCGATCAGTGTTCCTTGCAGACTCACTCAGCTCCGATATTGAAGCGGAATCATGGACCTCCTGGGGTAAGTCTGATCGCCTTCACCGCACACCTGGTAGATTTACCGCACGGCCCTTTGATGGTGTGGACTTTGCGGTTAGATGCCCGCTCGTCCGGTCCGCACGGCCTGAGATCTACTTTCTGTTCGTCAGGTCGCGATTTTGCTCCACGCTTCTTTCAGGCCCCGCCTTGCGGCGAGTCTTTACCCTTGCGCGACGCTAATCCTTCGCCCCATCAGGCTGGATAGAGGACTTTCACCTCCAAGCTATCAGACATGCCCAGCACACATCCGAGTCAGCAAGAGCAAACCATTGTCGCGGTCAGCAGTTCAGTGTTTTCCAAGGTCGGAATACACCAAACCGTACAGCACGAAGGGATGTCAATGATGGAAGCCAGAGAACGTCTGGTCATTGCTCCCAATTCCCGTCTGCAACTGGCACCAGGAGGATATCACCTGATGCTCGTCGCCCCGCAGAAGGCGCTCAAAGCCAAAGACCGGGTGCCCCTGACCATGACCCTTGGCGACGGCGGCAAGGTGACGTTCGAGGCCGAAGTGCGTTCAGGGACCGTTGGCACAAAGGAGGATGATGGTCATAAAAATATGCGCCATTGATCCTGGAAGCGCGGCGGATGCCTGTTTTCTTCATGTTTTTAAAGTAATTCTGGTGAGAATTCAAGCTGGCTGGCCAAAGAGGTCATAGCAGCCCCGCCCATTGCGAATGGCCACCTTGCATGCAAAAGGTTGATG
>JADGBU010000189.1:4948-5493 GCA_015231295.1 Magnetococcales bacterium
ATCCTGAAATCATCACCCGCCTGAAACGCGCCTCCGGTCATCTGACCAAGGTGATCGCCATGATCGAGGCCGAGGATGAGTGCGAAAATGTGGCCCAACAACTCCAGGCGGTTACCAGTGCCCTGATTGCGGCCAAACGTCAGTATGTAACCGACCACATTGAAAACTGTCTGGATATCCATGAGGGCATGGCTATGCGCGATGTCGTTGGGCAGGTGAAATCATTGAAAGCCATGGCCAAATATTTGTAGGTCATCCACTGTCCGCCTTGCGGATCATGCCACAAAAGGACGTCCAATTCATGCCAGCCTTGTCACACCCATCTCACGGACAACACGACGGTCCTCTTCTGCCGCATGCCACGGGATATGTGGAGATCAGCGTTTTCGAGACCGGGGTTCCACCTCGTTTCCGGCTTTACTTCCTGGACGAGGCGATGCAACCGGTTGCCCCGCCCGCCGCCGACTCCGTGGCCATGGAAACCGAACGTCCAGAAGATATCCGGCAGCGCTTTAAATTCCGGCGTGAGGAGGCTTTTCTGGAGT
>JADGBU010000189.1:5584-6055 GCA_015231295.1 Magnetococcales bacterium
GAAGGGCATGATCACGACCACGCGCATGGCGACGCGGAGCATGGCGATCACGGCGGACCCATGATCGCCCACGCCGATGGTCTGGTGGAAATCAGTGTCTTCGAGACCGGGGTCCCCCCCCGTTTTCGCCTCTATTTCCAGGACAATCAGGGTCAGGCGGCCAGCACCCTGCCTGCCGAGGCGATTACTCTAACCACCGTGCGTCCCAATGGCGCCGAGCAAATCTTCCACTTCCGCCAGGAGGGGGAGTTCCTGGAATCGACCACGGATATCCCGGAACCGCATGAGTTCGAGGCGCGTCTGGACATCCGACGGGAAGACGGGCGGCAATGGCTGGTCACGCCCTTCACCGAGGAGGGGCATGCTCACGGGGATGTCAGCCATCAGGCGGATGCACACGGTCACGGGGATCACGATCATGGAGGGCATGGCCATGGTGATCATGGTCACGGGGATCACGGTCATGGCGAC
>JADGBU010000190.1:0-601 GCA_015231295.1 Magnetococcales bacterium
TGATCGCCCCCGGTCTCTCTGTGATGAATGCCCCTTACCTCACTTCTTCTCCGCCTCGATGGCCCGATCCAGCCCCTCGGCCCGCTCCGCGAGCCGCCACGCCTCGATACCCGTCTCACCGCCCCGCATCAGCAGCCAGATCAGCAACAAAACCGCCGTCGGTCGCAAGGTCCGCCACACCCCGTCCATCTGCCCGGAGCGGGCAAAACGCCCCTGAGCCAGATCGATTCCCCGGCCCGGTCGGTCGTGGGCCGCCAGCAGAGTCAGCGGGTCTCCGTGATGGTGTCGCCACTCCACCGGAATCCCCAATCCCTCGATGGCCGCATCCGGCTTTTCGGCCTCCGCGCCACGCCACACCACCAGCCGCTCGGGAGGCTGCCATTCCGGATCGGACAAAGCACGCTTCAGGGCGAAGAGCAGATTCTCCTCATCCACACCCCATCCGGCATGCTCTCCCGAACGCACCCAACAGCCCCGCTCCGGCGTGATGACCACACTCCAGGATCCCGGCTCCCAGGGCAACAACAGCGGCGCGGGCAAAACCGCCTCGGGGGTCAATCCGACCCCGCGCGCCCACTCCAGCCACTCTTCCATCAGCCGG
>JADGBU010000190.1:646-5994 GCA_015231295.1 Magnetococcales bacterium
GCAGCGACTCCACCGGAGCGGCCAGAGACTCTTCCAGCAGATAGGGCACCATCCGGGTCAGATCCCTCAGCGCGGAACGGGGTGGCTGGACCGCCGTCAACCAGACCGCCTCCCCCGGCACCACGAGCACCACCCGCCGACCGGCCAGCGCCGCCACGTCGGAGAGCGGATCCCGTCGCGCCACCGTCGCCCCATCTCCCGGGGCGCACCAGGTGACGCGCCCCTCCGGATCCGGCGGCAGTTGTATGAGCCATCGTTCTCCCATCGCGTTCAGACCGATCCCGCCAACCGCTTGAATTGCGCCACCTGACACCCCCAACCCCAAGATACGACTCGCAGGGGGTCTCACCCTGCGGGCCGTCGTAGAAAAAAATCACATTATCCAGCCGGAATCGGTTTGTCGAGTCTGCGAGAATTTTTCAGTCGAGATGACATACCGTTTGCGCGCGATCTGGTGCATAATCGGGAAAAAGCCGTCGTGACGGCGATCTCAACCCTCAAGCAACCTAAGGAAGACCCCATGAAGCATCTTTCGTTCCTCGCCAGTTCCGCGCTGTTGCTCGGCTGGCTCGCAATCCCGACGGCCATGGCCGGCGACCCCCCCTCCACCCTGAAAACCTCCAAGGAACGCTACAGCTACGCCATGGGGCAGCAGATCGCCACCCAGATTCAACCGCTCACGGAGACCCTGGATGTCACCACCTTCATTCGGGGCATTCAGGATCTGCTCAGCAACAAGCCCCCGCTGTTGACCCCGGAACAGATGAATCAGGCCAGAAACGAGTTCCGCGAATTGTTGCAGAAGGAAATGGCGCAGAAAAATCAACAGAATCAGAAGAAAGGAACCGACTTCCTCGCGGAGAATGGCAAGAAGAAGGGCGTCACCACCACCGCCAGCGGGCTGCAATACGAAATTCTGACCCCCGGCACCGGTGCCAAACCCAAGGCCACGGATCAGGTCAAGGTGCATTATCACGGCACGTTGATCGATGGCACGGTGTTCGACAGCTCCGTGGTGCGCAAGGAGCCCGTCACCTTCCCGCTCGACAAGGTGATCCCCGGTTGGACCGAAGGGGTGCAACTCATGAACGTGGGGTCGAAGTATCGATTCGTCATTCCGGCCAAGCTGGCCTATGGCGCCAAGGGTGCGCCGCCCAAGATCGAGCCGGAATCGACGCTCATCTTCGAGGTGGAGTTGCTCGAAATCGTCACGGGCAAAGCGGCGGAGAAGAAGTGAGGTAAGGGGCATTCATCACAGAGAGACCGGGGGCGATCATCGCCCCCGGTGAAACTCTGGAAGTCCAGGGTTTTGACCAAATCCCCTCAAACCGGCAGAATGTGCATGTCGCTGCCCCCCAAAGGCAGGCGACCGTGCAACAGATCCAGGAAAGAGTCCTTGCCCAGGGGCGGACTGAAGAAAAATCCCTGCACCTCATCTCCCCCCTGTTCTTTCAGGATTTGAATCTGCTGATCACTCTCCACCCCCTCCACCACCACATCCAATCCCAACTGCCGGGCCATGGACAGGATCGCCGAGGTGAACGCGGAGTTGCGCCCATCCGGAGAGAGATCCCGCACGAACGAGCGATCGATCTTGATCACTTGAATCGGCAGACTCTTCAGCAAGGCCAACGATGAAAAACCGGTGCCGAAATCATCCATGGCAATCGAGATGCCCAACTCCCGCAGTCGATTCAAGGTCGTGGAGGCCTGCTCGGTATTGCCCAACATCATGCTTTCGGTGATTTCGAGTTCCAGATTCCGGGCCGGGAAACCGGTTTCGTTCAAGGTTTCCTCGACCATCTGCACCAACTTTTCCCCATCCCGAAACTGCAACGAGGAGAGATTCACCGCCAGTTTCAGATTGGCGAACCCTTCTTCGATCCAGCACACCGCGTCGCTGCACGCGGTACGCAACACCCACGCCCCGACTTCGGTGATCATGCCGGTCCCTTCGGCCAGCGGAATGAACTGCTTGGGAAACAGCACCCCCTCGCGGGGATGATCCCAACGCACCAACGCCTCCAGGCCGGTGAGACAACCGGTGGTCAAACGCACCTTGGGCTGATAATCGATGAAAAACTCATCTTTCTGAAAGGCCAAACGCATCTCTCCTTCCAGGGTCAAACGGCGATGGGCCTGTCGATCAATCTCTTCGGAAAAGAAATGGTAGGCGTTGCGCCCCGACTGTTTGGCGAGATACATGGCCGAGTCGGCGTTCCGGGAGAGTTCATGCGGAGTGCCACCATCGGTGGGATAGAGGCTGATGCCCACACTGCCGGAGATCGCCACCTCCTGACTTTTCAGGATGAACGGGGTGGAGAGTTGCTCCAACACCTTGCGGGCCACCAGTTCGGCCATCGACTCATGGAGAATGTCGGAAAGAATGATGGTGAACTCATCGCCGCCCAACCGGGCCACGGTATCGGATTTACGCACCACGCCTTTCAGACGTTTGGCCACCTCCACCAGCAACACATCGCCCGCATCGTGTCCCAGGGTGTCGTTGACCCACTTGAAGCGGTCCAGATCGACAAAAAGCAGCGCGAAATTCCGCTGTCTGCGCTCTCCCATCAGCACCGCCTGCTGCAGACGATCGTGAAACAGCTTGCGATTGGGCAATCCGGTCAGGGCGTCGAACTCCGCCTGCTCCCGCAACTGGGCTTCGAGACGTTTGCGCTGCCGGATCTCCTCTTGCAACTGGGCGTTGGCCCGTTCCAGATCGTCCCGCTGCCGCTTGAGGGCCAAATGAGCCGCCACCCGCGCCCGCACCGCCGCCGGATTGACCGGCTTGTTCAAGAAATCCACGGCTCCGGCGTCGAAACCACGGGTTTCGGCCTCGATATCGTTCATCGCCGTGACCAGGATCACCGGAATCCCGCGTGTCGCCTCCTGCCCCCGCAGCCAGGCGCAGACCGAAAAACCATCGATCTCCGGCATCATCACATCCAGGAGCACCAGGTCCGGCAGATTGGTCAACGCGCTCTCCATCGCCTCCCGTCCGCCGGTGGCGAACAACACCCGATAGTCCCGCACGAGTATATTGCCCAACAGCCGGATATTGTCCGGCGAATCATCAACCACCAGCACCGTGGACATGGGACCGGTTGCATCCATGGCGAAACTCCTTTTTCTGTCAGGTTTCCAGTTGCAGGATCAGTGAATCGAGCCTTTTCCGGGCCGCCTGAATCTCCAGGCGGTCCAGATGGGCATGCAGTTGGGCTAGATTCTCTTCGAATTCGGAAAATCCGAACAAGCCCTGCCGAATCAACTCGAACTGCGCGTCACACCGGATATCCCTCCTGTCCATCAACATGCCCAACTCCCTGGCCAATTGCAACAGGTTTTTTTTATCTAACAAGCGTCCACTACTCAATACCTCGACCGCTGCAGACGCCCCACCCCGACAACCCGCCACCTCCAGCACCCGACCCAGCGCGACCTTCAACACCGGCAGCAACGCCTTCGCCGCCTCCTTCTCTCCGAGGCGCAGCGCGGACTCCAGCCGACCGGCCAGACGGGCCAACTCCACCGCATCGATATTGCCCGCCGCCCCCTTGAGCTTGTGCGCGCCACGCATCGCCTCCTCCAGGGCACCGGCTTCCAGCAAGGTTTTCAGCACCCGGTCCTCGTCGCAGAACTCCTGAACGAAGTGATCGATCAGACGGGCATGCAAGGCCATATCCCCCTCGCAACGGGCCAAGCCGCTCTCCCAGTCGATGGCCGGATCGCTCTCGCAGATCGCCAACGCCTCCAACTCGGACGGAGAGACGGAAGGGGGATCGGACTCCGCCGCCACCGCCCCGACCTCCGCGCAGTCACACCACTGCACCATCTTGCCCAGCAGCAACCCGATATCGAGAGGCTTGGCCAGATGATCGCGCATGCCGGCGGCCAGACAGGCTTCCACATCCCGAGCCATCACACTGGCACTCATGGCGATGATCGGCGGCGCGCCGGGTTGACTCGACAGCCGACGGGAGGCCTCCAGGCCATCCATGATCGGCATCTGCACATCCATCAACACCACATCGAACGGGCTCTCCATGGCCTCGATCACCGCATCGACCGCCTCCACTCCATTGGCGGCCCCGGACACCACCATGCCACGCCGCTCCAGAATCTCCCGGACCAGTTGAATGTTGTCCTCCAGATCATCCACCACCAGCACCCGGCGTCCCCGCAACCCCTCCACCCCCGGCGGATGCAGCGAACGCACCCCGGTCAGCGTTCGCACCACCGCCTTGCCGAACCGTTCCATGATGGCATCGAACAATCCCGAAGGGGTCACGGGCTTGTGCACGAAACTTTGAATCCCCATGTCGGCCACCGCCGTCATCACCGTCTCCCGCTCGAACGCCGAAACCATGATGATCGCCGGAGTCGCCGCGATTTCGACATCCTCGATGATGCGTCGTGCGGTTTCCACCCCATCCATGCCCGGCATCGCCCAATCCAGCAACACCAGATCCACGGCATTGCCCTCTTGCACCGAGCGTCTCAGATGTTCGATCGCCGCCGCTCCCGACGCCACCGCGTGATGCACGAAGTGCAAAGCCCCCAACAGACCCGTCAGAATCTCCCGCGAGGCGGCGTTGTCATCGACCACCAACACCCGGCTTCCCCGCAGATCCCAGGGCACCTGAAACCGTTTCGATTTCCCGACCGACTCGATCCCGAAACGGGCGTTGAAGGAAAAACGACTCCCCTTGCCCGGCATGCTGTCGATGGTCAGGATCCCCCCCATCATCTCCACCAGATTGCGGCAGATCGAAAGCCCCAGGCCGGTGCCGCCATAGCGACGGGTGGTGGAGGTGTCCGCCTGCTGAAAGGGTTGCAACAACCGTTCGACATGCTCCGGATCGAAGCCGATGCCGCTATCCTGCACCGAAAAATCCAACTCGACCCATTGGGCATCCGCCGTGCGCCGCACCACCTCCAACAAAATCTCCCCCTGTTCGGTGAACTTGATGGCGTTGTCGCACAGATTGGTCAGCACCTGACCCAGACGCACCGCATCTCCCTGCAACTCCCGAGGAAGATCCACCGGCATCGACACCAACACTTCGATATTTTTTTTCATTCTGGCCTTGGCCAGCATGCCATCCGTGACCCGTTCCAGCACCTGACACAGATCGAAAGCAAAGCTTTCCAGCTCCAGCTTGCCCGCGTCGATCTTGGAAAAATCGAGAATATCGTTGATGATCCTCAGCAAAGAGTCGGAGGCGTACTGGATCTTTTCCAGATACCCCCGCTGTCTGGGCGTCAGATCGGTCTGCAACGCCAGATGGCTCATGCCGATGATGGCATTCATCGGCGTGCGGATTTCATGGCTCATGTTGGCCAGA
>JADGBU010000191.1:0-4780 GCA_015231295.1 Magnetococcales bacterium
GCCTGGTTGTAGGCGTGGGACCGGAAGCGGATGGTGCCATGAAAGAAGTCCTGTTTGTTTCTGCCGGAACCCGTGGGGCCAAGCTGGTGGGCGGACGGTTTCAACCGTATGTGCCCATTCAAGGGAAAACCAGCGTGGAACATGTGGTGGCCGCAGCCATCGCCGCCACGTCGGTCGAGCGGGTCTACATCTGGGGGGATCCGGAGCGTCTGACCTCGCTGCTTGCTCCTCTCGTGGCCGATGGGCGGACGCGGGGGATCGAGGTGGTGGTGGTGCCGGAGAAAAATCATTTCGTGGAAAGTTTTCTGACCACGTTTTTGCTCTATCTGCATCATCATACCGGTCGCGAGCCGGAGCCGTGGGTGATCGACGAGCCTTTGGGGAATCGTCACTGGGATTTGTGGCGGGAGTTCGGACACGATGAACGGTTGGCGCATCTGCCGGTCAATCTGCTGGTGAGCGATATCCCGCTGATCCGACCCGAGGAGCTCGATTGCCTGATCACCGGCAAGAATCGTCAGGCCGATCTGGTGTTGGGCAGAACCGTGCGTCACGCCATCGATGCGGTGATCGCCCAGGTTCCCGAACCGTTCCGTTACGATCGGGCGGTGAAGAATTATTACACCTATCACTCCAAGGATCAGACCTTCGAGCTGATCGTCAACAACTTTCTGGCGGGGAAACCGTTGAAGGTGCCGCGACTGATCTGGAATCTCGCGGGTCATCTTTTCAACAACCGGACCATCATCGAGGGGGGACGGTTCAACCTGAAAAAGATCAAGAACAATGTGGTGTTCGTGCAATCGCTGTTCTCGAAGACCCATCTGAACGAGCCGGAAGGCGAAAGCGCCGCCAAGAAGAATTATTACCAGATGCTCAAGGCCTTTTCGTTTCTGATGCGCGCCTATTTCATCATCGTCAAGAACAAGAGTGCCAGTCGTAAATTCCGGGAGCTGGCCATTCTGGAGGATCGGATTCGTACCTTGACCCATTGTTTCGTCACGCTTCAGATCACCGATTGCATGGGACCGGCCCTGGATATCGACACCGAATACGAGATTGAATACATCGATCGTTATTTCGATCGTTTGCGGGCCGTGAAGCCGCCGACGGTTTACTACTGAGTCGCTCCGGGAGCCGGACTGTTCCCCATGATCTCTGGACAACACATTCTGGAACTGGGTCTGGATCCGGTTTTCACCTTCGAGAACTGGATCGTCGGCGACTCCAACCGGCTGGCCCGGGCGGCGGTGCTCGGGCTGATGGACGCCCCGGCCACCACGCTCACCCTGATCGGCGGGGAGGGGTGCGGCAAGACCCATCTGCTGCACGCGGCGGTGGAGTGGCATCGCCGTCAGCGGGGCGCGGAGAGTGCCACCTTTCTCGATCCAGAGGCGTTGGCGGCGGCCCTCGAAGGGGGAGGCGAAGGGGCGTTGACCCGGTTTCTCTCCCGCTGGTCCGGAGGGGTGCTGGTGGCGGTGGACAATCTGGAACGGCTCGACGGGAGAGGCGCGACGCTTCAGGAGGGGTTGTTGTTTCTGTTCAACCTGCTGCGGGGAAATGGCGGACGTCTGCTGATCGCCTCGCGTTTCTCTCCGACCCAGATGGCGTGGCTGCGTCCCGATTTGCGCTCCCGGCTGTTGTGGGGGCCGGTCATGGAGCTGGCACCTCCCGACGATGCGGAGTTGGAGGCGATCGTCATCAAGATGGCCGCAGATCGCCAGGTGCGTCTGGGACCGGAGCTGGTGAAATTTCTCTGTGCCCGTCTGCCCCGGCGGATTCCGGATCTCGCCCAAGCCCTGGAGCGTCTGGATCGGGCCGGACTGGCGTTGCAACGCCCCCTGACCGTGCCCCTGGCCAAGGAGATTCTGACCCTGTGAGCGGTGTTTCCAGGCCTCCGGTGCGCATCGTCACCTTTTCGACTCTGTTTCCCCATGAGGCCAATCCGGTTCACGGCATTTTCGTGGGGGAGCGGTTGCGTCATCTGGTGGCCTCCGGCGCGGTGGAAGCCAGAGTGGTGGCCCCGATCCCCTGGTTTTTTATCCGGCGTCCCTGGCTCAATCCCTATGTCTGTCTGGGGAGTCGCGCGCCGCAGCGGGAGCGGTTCGCCGGAATCGAGGTGTGGCATCCGCGTTATTTTTTGCCGCCCAAGGTGGGCATGCTCCCGGCTCCGCTGCTGCTGGCTCTGGGCGCGGCGCGCACCTTGAGGGCATTGCAACGGGATGGGTTCGATTTCGATCTCATCGATGCCCACTATTTTTATCCCGACGGGGTGGCGGCCTGGCTGCTGGGCAGATATTTTCGCAAACCCGTGGTGATTACTTCCCGTGGGAGCGATCTCAATCAGATAGCTGCCCATCGTCTGCCGGGGGCGATGATCGCCCAGGTGGCGCAACGGGCCGATGGCCTGATCACCGTCAGCGCGGCCCTGAAACGGGTTTTGACCGATATGGGGGTCGCGGAGTCTCGGGTTGCGGTGCTGCGCAACGGGGTCGATCTGGAACGGTTCGCGCCGGTCGATCGAGAGTCGGCGCGGGCCCGTTTGGGATGGCGGGAGCCGACTTTGTTGTCGGTGGGATTTCTCATCGAGCGCAAGGGGCATGATCGGATCGTGCGCGCCCTGCCGGAGTTGCCGGGCGTGGCATTGGTCATCGTCGGCACCGGGCCCATGGAAGAGTCGTTGCGAACGCTGGCGCGGGAGTTGGGGGTTGCCGATCGGGTGCGACTGCTGGGGGCGGTGCCCCAGGAGCGATTGAAGGAGCTCTATTCGGCGGCGGATGCGTTGGTGTTGGCCTCCAGTCGCGAGGGGTGGGCCAATGTGCTGCTGGAGTCGATGGCCTGTGGCACGCGGGTGGTGGCGACCAATGTCTGGGGGGCTCCCGAAGTGGTTACGACCCCCGAGGCCGGTCTGTTGATCGAGGCGCGCACCCCCGAGGCCATTGCCGTCGGCGTGCGTCGTCTGTTGTCTGTGCCGCCGGATCCGGCGGCGACCCGACGCCATGCGGAACGCTTCTCCTGGGAGGCCACCACGCAGGGACAAGTGGCGTTGTTCCGTTCGATTCTCGGGAGAGGGTGAGCCGTTCGTTTCCCCGGATCCCTTTTTTGTTTTCAACCGCTCCGGAGCGTCGTTCCGGGGAATCATCCACAACAGAAGATGCGGTACGATCATCCGAATTCAGGGGGAGAGAGTGACCATGGAACGCAGTATGTTGGAAAACCGCCCGATGACCTATCCTCTGGCCGCGCTGCTCGACAAAATGCGGGGCGATCTGCCCTCGCCCGCACGGGTGCCGTTGCCTGAGGTGTTTTGGTCATGGATCGGATCGTTTCTGGGCGTTTTTATGGTGGCGGCTCTGGATCGCGTTTTTTTTCAGGATGGAGATCAGATGCTGCTGATCGGCAGTTTCGGCGCCTCGGCGGTTTTGCTCTACGGTGCGCCTTCCAGCCCCCTGGCTCAACCACGCAATCTGCTGTTGGGTCATTTTTTGTCGGCCCTGGTGGGCGTGGCCATGGCGCGTCTCTTCCCGGATCAGGCCTGGATGGCCGGACCTCTGGCGGTATCGACTGCCGTTGTCGTCATGCATCTCACCCGCTCGTTGCATCCGCCAGGCGGTGCCACCGCCCTGATCGCGGTGATCGGCTCGACGCAGATCCATGATCTGGGATTCCTCTATGCCTTCGTGCCGGTTCTGCTGGGGGCGTCGTTGATGCTGATGGTGGCGTTGGTGTTCAACAATCTGATCCCGACCCGCCGTTATCCATTATGGTGGATGTGACGGCGATTGCCGCTTGCAGACTCAATTGAGAATGTGTATCATGCGCTTTTCTCTATTGGAGCGATTCGATCCCATCCCATGAATGAATCCTCGTGCGTCACACCTCTTTTGGTGCTGGAGGCGGTCTCCTGCGGTTATGATCCCGCCAAACCTGTGGTGCAGGGGCTCGGTTGTCAGGTGGCCCGGGGGGAGATGATCAGTCTGTTGGGCTCCAGTGGTTGCGGCAAGACCACGGTCTTGCGTGCCGTGGCCGGTTTCGCGCCGTTGTTGGCCGGTCGGATCATCCTCGCCGGGGAGACCATCTCCCGGCCCGGCTTCACCCTGCCGCCGGAAAAGCGGCGCGTGGGCATGGTGTTTCAGGATTTCGCCCTGTTTCCCCATCTCACGGTGGAAGAGAATATCGCCTTCGGACTCAAGGGGCGTCCGAAAGAAGAGGTGCGCGCCACGACCGAAGCGATGCTGCAACTGGTGGGCATGCGCTCCCTGGCCCGTCGCCATCCCCACGAGCTGTCCGGAGGACAGCAACAACGGATCGCCCTGGCCCGCGCCCTGGCCCCGCAACCGGCCCTGATTCTGCTGGATGAGCCCTTCTCCAGCCTGGATGTGGATCTGCGGGAGCGTCTTGGTCTGGAGGTGCGGCAGATTCTGGAAAGTCAGGGCATGACCGGCATCCTCGTCACCCACGACCAGCACGAGGCCTTTGCCTGGGGCGATCAGGTGGGCGTGCTCCACGAGGGCAATCTGCGGCAGTGGGGCACCCCTTACGAGTTGTATCATCAACCGGTGGATCCTTTCGTGGCCGGCTTCATCGGGCAGGGCACTTTTTTGTCCGGCACCTGTTTGACCCCTTCGACCATTCGCACCGCAGCCGGAGTGCTCGGGGGAAAAATCAGGCCGGGTGCTGCCGAACCGGGAGATGCGGTGCGGGTGCTGATCCGGCCCGACGATGTGCTGCCGGATCCCACCTCGCCGATTGCCGCCCAGGTGGTGCGACGGGCCTTCAA
>JADGBU010000191.1:4810-5972 GCA_015231295.1 Magnetococcales bacterium
ACCCTGCAACTGGAATCGGGCTGTCAGTTGCAATCGTTGTTTCCCTCCCATGCCGATCATGCGGTCGGAGCGTGGGTGAAGGTCCGGGTGGTGACGGATCATCTGGTGCTGTTTCCCAACACCGGACCGGGGGCCACCTACGAATGCCGACCCTCAACTCTGGATTGAATCGAGGATAACTCATGCAGCAATTTTTCATGATTTTTGTTCTCTTCGTCGCTCTGACCCTTCTGCCCGGCACGGTGCGGGCGGAAGAAGAGTTGGTGATCTATTCGGCCCGCAAGGAGCATCTGCTCAAGCCTCTGCTCGACGCCTATCGTCAGAAGACCGGCGTGGTCACCCGTTATCTCACCGACAGCGAAGGGCCGTTGCTGGCCCGGTTGCAGGCGGAAGGGAGTGCCACTCCGGCGGATCTGCTCATCACGGTGGATGCGGGCAATCTGTGGCACGCCGCCGAACAGGGGGTGCTGGCCCCCTTCGACTCCGAGATCCTGAAAGCCAACATTCCCGAAGCGTTGCGCGATCCGAACCTCCATTGGTTCGGTCTGTCGGTCCGCGCCCGCACCATCGTCTACGCCACCGAACGGGTAAAACCCGCCGAACTCTCCACCTACGAGGATCTGGCCGCAGCCAAGTGGAAGGGGCGTCTGTGTCTGCGCAGTTCGGAGAAGATCTACAATCAATCGCTGGTGGCCATGCTCATCGCCCGGCTCGGCCCGGAAGCCACCGAAACGATCGTCCGGGGTTGGGTGGCCAATCTGGCGGTTCCGGTCTTCTCCAACGACACCAAGCTGATGGAGGCCATGGCGGCGGGCAAGTGTGATGTGGGCATCGTCAATACCTACTACTTCGGCGCGCTGCAGAAGGAAAAACCCACGCTTCCCGTAGGTCTCTTCTGGGCCAACCGGGAGAGCACCGGAACCCATATCAACGTCTCCGGGGCCGGTGTCACCAAACACGCCAAACATCCGGAGGCGGCCCGCAAGCTGCTGGAGTGGCTCTCCACCCCGGAAGCCCAAAGCCTCTTCGCCGAGCTGAATCTGGAATTTCCGGCCAATCCGGCGGTCAAGCCCGATGCCACAGTCGCCTCTTGGGGGACATTCAAGGGGGAAGCCCTCAACGTGTCGCTGGCCGGAAAGTTCCAGGCCGATGCGGTGCGCCT
>JADGBU010000192.1 GCA_015231295.1 Magnetococcales bacterium
CTCTTTTTATGGACGCGAATGACACCGGCGGCCAGAATGGCGGCGGCTTCGTCCAGGCGGGCTTCGGCGGTCATGTCGTCTGGGTGGGGAAAATGGGTCATCGCAACATCGCTCCGGCTATGTCGTCTCGGTTTGGGACCAATCACGGTCCGTTTCCAGATACATACCGACGATTTTTGAAAAGTGTCCCAAAAAAAGTTGGACAGGCGGAAAGATTGTCGTTTATGATCTATTAAACTCAACACTGATCACAAGCACAGAGGGATCCACGTTCAATGGCAGGCAATCCGGCATTCGGCAAACGGGTGAGAGATCTGCGGGAGGCCAAAAAGGCCACCGACCCGAGCTTCTCCCTACGCCAGTTCGCCCAGGCCGTGGGTATCAGCGCGACCTTCATGAGCAAGGTCGAAAACGGCGAATTCGATCCGCCGGCGTTTGACAAAATCAAGCGCATGGCCGTTCTCCTGGAGGTCGATTCCGATGAGTTGTTGGCCCTGGCAGGCAAAATCGATCCAGAGTTGCCGCAGATCATTCGCGAGCAGCCCAAGGCCATGGCGGATTTCCTGCGCACGGCGCGCGATTTGAATCTGGGTTCAAACGAAATCACGGCCTTGACGCGACTGATTCGGGAGTACGGCATCAAAACACCCCCGGAGGGACAAGAATGAGCTTCCGGCACATGCAGAAAGAAGAGATCGAAGCCGCGTCGCGGCGCTTGTTGCTGGGCCATTATCGACAATTCGGACCTGCCGGATTCCTGCCCATTCCGGTCGAGGAGATCCTGGAATCGCATCTTAGCCTGACGCTGGAGTTCGATGATCTGAAAACACGTCTGGGTTTGCGCGACGTGCTCGGCGCTACCTGGGTGAATGATCGGAGGGTGGTGATTGATCTCTCCCTGGACCCCACCGTCGATCCCCGGAAGGAAGGCCGCTATCGCTTCACTCTGGCTCACGAGTTGGGACATTGGGAGTTGCATCGGCATGAATTCGAGGATGGCACAGCCCGGCGAGGCGCCTTCAGACAGCAGATTCCACCTTCCATCGTCTGCCGCACCAGCACCTGCAAAGATCCCATGGAGTGGCAGGCGGACCTCTTTGCCGGTTATCTATTGATGCCCACCAAGATGATCAACGATGCCTGGTCGTCCATTTTCGGCACGACCGATTCCTACATGGCTGCCGAGGAGATGGCGGAACTCTCTTCCCGGAAGGATGGACAACCCGTCATCTCCGTCGCACGGGAGATGGCCAGAGCATTTCATGTGTCTGGCCAAGCCATGCAGATCCGTCTGCTGGATCTGGGATTGATCAAACTCACCGAGAATTAAAAACGTCGGGACTCCTTGTGAGTCCCTGTTTTTTGCTTGATACGTTTATGGTTAAGTTAATGATTTGATCCATTCACATCTGGTTTGATGAGGGGGAAATCATGTCGAACATCGCGGAAACCCTGGCGCGGGTCAATGCGCCGCCACCGGAATTCTGGGAAAACGATCTGGAGATGGGATTGGGGCTGTTGCTCCCGGAAATCGAACGGGATGACGCTCGCAACGATTGGATCGCCCATCTGAACGGTCGTCAGATGGAGATGATGTGCGCCGCGTTGCAACTTCCAGTGGAAGAACGCGTGCGGGAACGGCGGGAGACGTTGCGCGGGGTCAATGGGCAGTTGGTGCCCTTTTGGCTGGTGGATCGGTTCGCCTACATGAAGTCGCGCATGGCCGTGGTGGATTTCGCCCGCAAGAAACTGCCATCGACCCTGGTCAACGACTGCCGAATCAACGACGAGGATCACGACACCAAGGCACTGCTGTTCGCGCTCTACGGCAACAACCCCACCGACTTACGGGAGGTGTTCCACCTGGAAAAAATCCAAAAGACCGGCTTTGCCCGCATGTCCCTGGCCACCTCCGTCAAACAGCCGGAAACCTCTTTCCCGGAATTCCTGACCCCGGAGCGCATCCGGTCGTTGTTGGCGCTGTTCGACCTGGAAAAGAAGGATAAACGGTTGAGCGAGTTCCGGGACATCGTGGTCGATGACGAGCGGCCTTTGCTGTTCATCCGGCGTGCAGAGCGTCCTGGTCTGATCGTGAAGACCGTCGGCGTGGAGCATGGCTTCCAGCCGGAATGGATCATTCTCGACTTTTCCAAGGATGCCCGTCGGGTGCGCATATCCTCTGCCAGTCCGACCGTTCCCCTGGAGATCGCCAACTGCCTGGCGAACGCCTACTTCGGAACCACCTGCGAATATGTCAACGAATACGAGGAAGTCCATGGCGCGCAACTCCGCAGACTGCTCAAGCAGCTTGCGGCAGGTCAGGCGGACGCGCTGGAATTCGTCGGAATCTCCCTGAAGATCTCACCATTGGATGGGTCCAGCAAACTGGTGCTGTCGGATGATATCTCGATCCGTCGGGCCGTGTACCATTTCTCCCAGGCGGTTGGAGATATCCTGACGGAAATCGTCAACATCAGAGGGATCACGGTGCTGTATCGGGGCAAGCGGGTCGGACTGGTCTTCAATGCCGTGCCGGATGATCGCTTCGTGGTGCGCTACACCGATCAACGGCTGAACACCAAAGAACGCGCCTCTTTTGAACAATTGATGAGGGACGACCATGGGATCACGATTCTCTCCACCGAAAAGCGCTCCCGGCGCTGATTCGGCTATTCTGGCACGGCTGTTGTGGGACGGGTGGCGCTTCGAAGCACCGAACGAAACGGTCCTGAAATCTGCCGAACGGCTGGAACGCCTTGGTCTGGTGGCAGTCAGTCGCCAGGAATATGTGGTCTGTGCCGATTCGGAGGATGATGACTTTCCGCCGATGAATCGAGATTGTACGGGCCGGATTCTTCTGAGGGACGGCCTGGATGAGGGTGGCGACGAATTTCGCTGCCCGGAGTGCGAACGGCCTGTTTATCCATTCATGTACAACAAACGGCGACATCAGGAGTTGCGCAGCCGGGTCAAGCCAGATGGGGTGCTTGCCTTCCTGCGGGAGGAGTTGGAAACCATCGGTGATTTCCGACAGATGGCCGATGGGGTCTTCCGGGTGGAAACCGACTCTGGAGAAGTCTTGATCTGCGTGGTGGAGCTGTGTCGCGATTCGCGCTATCTCTCCCGCGATCATGCCCGGATGCACCCCACCATCTTCGTCGGTACGGATTCCCGCAATCTGACGGAGCGGTTGATCCCTGAACCGTGGTTGATCCGGGTGAGCATTGCGGATCTGGTGGCCGGGGATGAGGATCTTCGTGACTTGTTGGAGGAAGCTCTGGATCAGAGGACGCCGTCTGCCCTGATCAACGCTTCCGTTCCTGTTTACAACAAGCTGGTCCCGGCCTTCGTTCACGAGGCTCCGGTCGCCACGCCGCGCCGACCGTTCATGGTGGAGTTTACGCCGGAACGCCTGGCAATCGAAAACATCGTCGTGGCAACGGTTCGGGCGGACATGCGACTCCAGGCCTTTGGCATCCTCTGGAAACGGTTTCTTGAGGATCTGTCTGCCGGGCATCCTCCGGATGACTTTCGGGTCACCAGTTTGTCGGATCTGGTGAACCTCATTGATGATGGCAGCCGGGAAGATGCCATGGACGAACTGAACGTCCGCCGTGCAATCAACCGGCTCCAGCAGGAACTCATGGAGGGCATTCGCAGAGAACTGGGCTTGCCGATTGGCCGTGAAGATGTCATTCAAAATCTGCGCGCCGATGATGGCAGACGTCGCAGACGCAGCGGCTACCGCATCAATCCCCATACGGTCCTTCCCAGGGCGGCATCCTCCCCAGCCTGATCTGCCATCGCATCTGTTCTGAGCCACGGCCCTGCCTTATCTTGTCAGGGCCGTTTGCTTTCGTGACCTGCCCACGTCCACCTGCCTCGATTCCGACCCAACTGTCTCGATCCCAACCCTGCTGTCTCTATTCCGGTCCAACTGTCTCGATTCCGCGCCAACTGTCTCTATTCCGACCCTGCTGTCTCGATTCCGCGCCGACTGTCTCGATCCCAACCCTGCTGTTTCTATTCCGGTCCAACTGTCTCGATCCCAACCCTGCTGTCTCTATTCCGGCCCAACTGTCTCGATCCCAACCTTGCTGTCTCTATTCCGGCCCAACTGTCTCGATTCCGCGCCAACTGTCTCTATTCCGACCCAGATGTCTCTGCCTGTTTGTGTATCTCCTGCGGCCTCCAGAGCGGTCTTTTCGCGGGCATCGGAGGTGGATCCGTCAGGCCCATTTTTGGGCCAACTGTCTCTATTTTTTTCCAACTGTCTCGAATTCGATTCTGACCCCAGATTTCATGCGGCCTCCAGAAGCCCAACTGTCTCACTCATTTTTGAACTGTCCTCAAAATCAGATCCGGAAACCGCGACAATCTCCCCCATGCTCAGTGATCACCTTCCAGACGGGGAAAACCCATGAACTCAGGCAATAGCTACCACGGTATCGACACCAACGCGGTCCGTGTCATCCGTTTCAAGGCCAGACAGCTCTCCCGTCTGCCCGGCTTCTCCTGTTCGGAGATCGAAGATCTGGAGCAGGAGATGGTCATCGATGTTTTGCGCCGTCTGCCGAATTTTGACCCAGCGCGCTCCGGTCTGCCCACCTTCATAAGCCGGATCATCGGACATTGCGCTGCCACCCTGGTGACCAGGAAGAGAGCCGACAGCCTGAAAGGCACGATGGCGTGGATCTCCCTGGATGAACTGGAGACTGGTTTCGCCCCGGAGATGATGGGAACGCCTTCTGGAATGGATCACATCCATCTGGCGGTCGATATCGGTCGTCTTTTGGGCCGTCTGCCCAACGAGCATCGCCGGATCTGTCAGTTGCTCGTGCTGCTGGACAAACCGGCCATCCCGCAACGACTGGGCATGGGGCGCACCACCTTCTATCGACGCCTTGGCGAGATTCGCAGTCAATTTTTGAAAGCGGGCATGCAGAACGCTCTGGCCGCCGCATGAGGTGATTTCAAATAAAAAAGGTTTCAATTGCAATTACTTTCCGCCAGTTCAGTACATCCAAGCAATAAGGTGAGGACAAAAAACATGAGCGTGGACACGATTTCCATCGAATTCATCATCATCAACAAGCGACTGCGGCAGATCCGCTCCGATGCGGTGGCCACCCTGGCCCAGAGCATCCGGGAGTTGGGGCTGCTCAATCCGATTCTGATCACCCCGGAATTGACCGACGACGGCCAGGAGATTGGTCTGTACCGCTTGATTGCCGGATACCATCGTCTGGAGGCCTGCAGACAACTCGGCATGACCGAGATTGCCGCCAATATCGTCACCATCCAAACCGTGGATCAACGTCTGGCCGAGATCGACGAAAATCTTTGTCGTTCGGAGTTGAACCATCTGGAGCGGGCCGAGCATCTGGCGGAACGCAAGTCTCTGTACGAGATGAAGTACCCGGAAACACGCCACGGCGCCTGTGGCGGTGGGAAAAATGGTATTGGAATCAGGGAACGGACTGAAAACGAAATAAATTCGTTTTCAGTCGATACCGCCCAGAAAACCGGTGCCACAGAGCGCAACATCCAGAAAGCGGTGCGTCGCGCCAACAACATCAGTCAAGAAATCCGCGACGCCATCCGCGATGTCGCCTCCATTGCCGACAACAGCCTGGAGTTGGACGCCCTGGCCAGTCTGGAAGAACCGGATCAGAAGGCGGCAGTCCGTGCGGTGCTGGACGGGAAAGCCCGCAGCATCCGGGATATCATCCGGCAGCTGGAGGAAGCCGCGCGCCCGGCGCCAGAGCAGATGCGCCCGCAGCAAAAACAAGAGGAATGTGAAGAGCAGGATACAGCATCGGAAGGCACCCAGGATTGGAAACGCAAGGCCAAAGATGCTGCCAGCCATGTGCTCGCCCAGAAGGAACGAATCCGCACCCTGAATCAGGTGTATTAGGCAAGACTTAATCTGACATTTATGGTAGGATGGACGCAAACCAAC
>JADGBU010000193.1 GCA_015231295.1 Magnetococcales bacterium
CTCCTCCGGGGTGAAAAAGCTTTCGCAGGTCAATTGCCAGTAGAGCAGATTGGCTTTTTCTTGCTCGTTGCGATAGGACTCGACCACGATCAGACGGTGTTCCCGACCCACCCGCTGCATCTCCCGCAAGGCCAGGTCGAGTTCGTGACAGTAAAGATTGTGCAGCGTGGTGATGGAGTAGACCAGATCGAAATGGTGATCCGGATAGGGCAGTTCGACGGCATTGCCATGGGTCAGGAAGGGTTGAATCTCCGGTTTGGCCTGTTCCAGGGCGTAGCGGGAGAGGTCCAGACCGGCGACCTCGATCCCCGGCACCGCGCGGGTGAATTCGTACAGCAGATACCCCTTGCCGCATCCCACATCCAGCACCCGGCTGGCCGGGGTGAGGCGGTAGTGTTCCGCCATCCGTTGGGCCACCGGCAGCCAGCGTCCATCGTAGCGATAGCCCCCGTAGCCGTATTGACGGGGACCGTCCCAGTACTCCGCGCCCCACTGTTTGGCGCGGAGGGCGCATTCGGCCTTGTCGTGTTCGACCACCCGCGCCACATAATCCCGTTTGGCGCGGGTGTGCAGCGGGGTGATGAATTCCAGGATCGCCATGTCAGGACTCTTTGCGTATGGGGATGGAGTGGGTGTCGATCGTGCCGGGCGTCAGACGAACCAGCCGTGATCCGGATCGATGGCGAGATATTCGAGAATCGCCAGATTTTTGCCATGGGCGACGCAGTGATGACCGCACACCTCGGCGGGATTCAGCGCGTAAAGCCTTTGGCGGTTCTCCTCGGAAAACCAGAACTCCCCGAAGGAGCGATCCCGGATGGAGCCGAGCCGTCCGCTGGCGCGATAGGCCTTGTCCTGACAGGTGTAGACCTGGCAATCGGCCCCGATCACGGTGAGAAATTGCAGAAACGGACAGGTGGTATAACTCTTGTCGAACCGCTCTTCCAGTTGGTGATAGTGGTTGATGATGGTGAAGCGGTCATCGTTGAGGGTCTGGGCGAGTCGGATCTGTTCGGCGACCTGTTGGTGGAAGTCGGCGTGATAGCGGTTGTTGCCGATGCCATCGTTGGCCACCACCACGCCGGAGAGCTTGACGTGATTGGCTCCCGCCCCCTTGAGCAGCGCGCAGACCGCCGGCAGATGGGCATGGTTCTCCTGGGTGACGATGAAACTGACGCCCAGAACGCAGCGGCTTTGCCGGGCGGCGAATTGCCGGATATTTTCCAGCAGTTGGGTGAAGGGGTCTCCCCGCAGCCCCCGGGCCTGGGCGTAACTGGCATTGTCCCACCCATCCATGGAGATGCGGACCCAGGTGGCGTGACGGGCCAGGGCTTCGGCCACGCGCCCCTTGAGGTTGGAGCCGTTGGTCAGGGTGGCCACCCGGATGCCGCCACGGGCGAGCCGTTCCACCACCTCCGGCAAGGGCTTGTAGAGCAGAGGCTCCCCGCCTCCGGAAAAGGTGATCGCCTTGACTCCCATCGCGATGCACTCATCCACCAGCGAGAACATTCTCGCCTCCGGAATCGAATCCTGTTCCACCATCTCCTCGCCCAGGGCCAGATTGTCCACCTTGTAGGCGCAGTACCAGCAGTTGTGGTTGCAGTGGTTGGTGGGCTTGATCCGCAGATGGACCGGAGCCACCACCCGTCGTTCCCGCAGCGCGGCGAGATGTTCCTGGAAGCGCAGAAATTTCAGACTGCTGTAGAGTACGCTCATGCGGGCACTCTCCCGTTTGTCCACGCGACGACCCGTTGGGCGATGGCCTCGGGATCGAGTCCCAGGGCCGACAGATGGGCCTCCTGGGAGCCGTAGTGATGGGGAAACCGGTCCGGCAATCCCAGACGCAGCAGACGCGGCGCGGGATGGAGGTCGGCATCGGCCAGCCATTCCGCCACCGCCGCACCCAAGCCGCCGATCCGGGAGTGCTCTTCCAGGGTGACGAGGAGCGGATGACGGCGGGCCGCCGCGAGAATCGCCGCCTCGTCGAGCGGTTTGACCGTGTGCAGATGCAAGACGCCACAGTCGATTCCGGTCGCGGCGAGCCGTTCGGCGGCCTCCAGAGCCCGTTGCGCCATGATGCCGGTGGTCAGGAACATCACCCGGTCGTTGCCGGGGCGCAGGGTCACGGCCTCTCCCAGGGTCACGCGCGCGTCGGCGGGAAAAACCACCCGATCCCCCCCCTTGGCCAGCCGGATGTAGATCGGACCGGGATGGTGCAGGGTCTGCTGCATGCAGGCGGTCATCTGTACCGCGTCGCAGGGGGCCAGCACGGTCATGTCGGGCTGGGCGCGCATCAGGGCCAGATCGTCGGTGGCCAGATGGGTCGGACCCAGCGGCGCGTAGACCAGTCCGCCTCCGTTGCCGATCAGCCGGACCGGCAGCCGGTGCAGACAGAGATCGATGGCGATCTGTTCCAGGCAGCGTCGGGTCAGAAAACTGGCGATGGTGTTGACGTAGGGTATGAACCCCTCCATGGCCAGTCCGGCGGCCATGCCGATCAGGTGCTGTTCGGCGATCCCTTCCATGAAAAAACGGTTGGGGAATGCGTCGCGAAACGCTTGCAGGGTGCCGACCCCGAGATCGGAACCGATGAACAGAACCCGTTCATCGTGTTGCGCGAGTTGGAAAACCGCGTTCAGGGCACTTTGACGCATCAGGGAGTCTCCTGGGAGAGGGCTTGTCGCATGGCGGCGAACCGCTCCGGGGCGATGCGGGATTGATGATGCCAGGCCGGATTGTGTTCGGCGACGGGAATCCCTTTGCCCTTGACGGTGCGACAGAGAATCGCGGTGGGGCGTCCCGGTTCCGGCGGCGTGGTGAAGGTGGCGCGCAGTGCCGGGACATCATGCCCGTTCACCTCGCGGGTGGTGAAGCCGAAGGATTGCCATTTCTGCGCCAGCGGTTCCATATTCAGCACCTCGCGGGTGGGACCGTAGGATTGCATGCCGTTGCAATCGACGATGGCGGTCAGGGCGTCGAGACGGTGCATGGCGGCACTCATGGCGGCCTCCCAGACCGAGCCTTCGTTGATTTCTCCATCGCCCATCACCACCACCACCCGGTGGGCGCGGCCCTGAAGCCGGGCGGCCAGGGCCAGCCCCACCCCGATGGACAGGCCATGCCCCAAAGATCCGGTCGAGGCCTCGACGCCGGGAATCTTGCCCCGTTCCGGATGTCCCCCCAACATGGAGTCGAAGCGGCAGAAGGTGTCGAGGGCCTCCACGGGAAAGAATCCCTTGTCGGCCAACAGGGCGTAGAGGGCCAGACAGCCGTGACCCTTGCTGAGAATGCAGCGATCCCGTTCCCTCCAGTCGGGCTGTTCGGGGCGATAGCGCAGCAGATCGTCGTAGAGTACCCGGAGAATCTCGATCAGGGAGAGGGCCGGACCCGGATGGCCACGTCCTCCCTGTTCCATGGCCCGCAGCACCAGCAGACGCAGTTGGCGCGAGCGTTCATCCAGAGGGGGCGTGACATCATGCATGGGGTGGCTCCAGAGTGACGAGGAGTGCTTCGGCCTTGATCCGTTGCTGCGCGCAGGCCTGTTGCCAACTGGCGTATTCCGAGGCGAAGGCCCGACGCGCCCAGCCGTCGCGGTCGCATTCGTTGAGGAGAATCAGGCACCAGCAGAGTCCGATCAGGGGATGATACAGGCGATGACGTTGGGAAAATGTCGTATCCTCCGCGTCGAAAAGAGTCATCATGCCCTGAACAAACCGCTCGCGCCCTTCTTTAGCAAGATTCATTCCCGGATGCCATTGAAAATCACAGGTCAGTTTGACCGGATCATCCCAGCCGAAATATTCAAAATCCAGAAAGCGCAGGCCTCCATCGCGTTGACGCAGGGCGTTATGAAAGCCGAAATCCGAGGGACTCAACAGCCGATTGGCGCGGGGCAGGGGGGCGTCAAGCACCCGAGCGTCGGCTTTCAGGATGGCGAGCGTGTGATCGAGCCACCAGTGCTGAATCGGCAGGAAACGGTGCTGCAACCAAGCCTTCAGGGGCGGATGGTCTGCGGCGTTTTTCTGCGCCCGTTGAGCGCGATGCTGCAGTTGCTGGATCCAGTGGCGCGGCGTCAGGCATGCCGCCGAAGCCGGAGGCAGAGGATCGGCGTCGGGTGCGGGATTCAGGGCTTTGAGGGCGGCGATCAGCTCCAGAGCCTGATCCACCTCCCGAGGCGTGGCGGTGCCGATCGGCTCGCCGTCGATCCACTCCAGCAGGGTGAGTCCGGAAGCCCGGTCATGGGCGATCAGCCGGGGAACGGCGGCGACGCGGTGCGCGTTCAGAAAGGTGAGCGCGGTGATTTCGGTCCCTTGGCGATCGCGGGGATCGTCGGCTTGACGGGTATGATGTTTCAGGGCCAGGGTGCGGGTGGGGGTGGTGAGCCGATAGAGTCGATTGTTGCCGCCCTGGCGGATCGGCTCCAGGGTGTGGATGGGTTCGGCGAGCAGTCGTTCCAGGTCGCGCAGGGGCAGCGTCTCGATCATGGGGCGTCCGGAAACAGGCTCCGGGTGAGGGCGTACCAATCCGGAAAGGTCGCACCGGGAGAGTCGGCGCGATGCGTTCCGGTCGGATCAAGGAGCAGAGGCGTGGTGGTGGCGGGAAAGTCGGGTTCGGCAAAGAGTTCGGGCAGATCGTCGATGAAGTGCGTGCAATTCAATTGATCGATCCGACGGGCTTTTTCCGCGCGGGTGTCGGTGAAGAACAGATGATCCTCCGGCAGATTGAAGCCGTGCGGATCGAAAAATCCCTGCCGGGCGAGCCAGTCTGTGGCCAGGGCGCGCAGATCGTGACGTTGCGCCTCGTCCTGACGGGCATAGCGGGTTTTGTGACTGACGATAAACAGGGGGATCCGGTGCTGTCTGGCGGTGTGGAAAAAGTGTTCCGCTCCGGTTCTCAGGGGAGCCCGGTACAGCTCCGGTCCGTAGAGCGTGGCCTGAAGCCGTTGCCATTTGACCTCTCCGTCGTCGAGGGCGCGGATTGTCTGGCGCAGGGCCGTTTTTCCCTCTGGCAGGGTTTCCGGGTGCGCAAACCAGCCCTGCGCCCGGACCAGGGTGGCGAGCAGGGGGTCCATATCGGTCAGGGTGTTGTCGAAATCGATGCCGATGCGCATGGTTTCTCACTCCTTCCGGGATGCGTGGTTTGATCCATGGGGAGGCAACCGGTTTAAATAAACGCCGTATGCTCGGGCGGATGGATGTGTCTCCAGAGTGCCTGATTGATCCCGTGATGTCGGCAGCTCGTCGGGCAGGCCGTGCGGGGGTTTCGTTCCCGGCTCAGGCGTTCCCGTTCGGTCTGTCCGGCGGCCCAGAGGGTCGCGAAGTCCGCCTGATGGAGAGTGCCACACGCGCCTGCGGTGGTTTCCTGGGGATCCGAGCAGGCCGTGACCGATCCATCTCCGCGCACCAGGGCGATAAACGGCAAGCCCAGGCAACGGTCATAGGTGCGCACCGCTTCGGAGGGGCTCGGTTCGTCCGCCGGAGGCAGAACGCGAAAGGGCGCGGGAGAGGAGAGCCTGTGCTTGCGCGTGATGAGGGTGGCTCGCATGCCGGATTCTGTTGCCAGATGTAAGGCGGCCAGGGTTTCCGGGTGATCGAGGGGGTCGTCCGGACCGGCGATCAGCAGATTGGGCACCCGGAGCGTTCCCAGATCCCGAATCAGTTGCAGCAGCAACGGGCCGGGCAGCGGGGTCTTCTCGGGAGCGGGTGCGAGTGGATGGATTTCCACCAGAATCGGGGCAAACGCGGCTCCGAGTTCCCACTGGCGCAACGCCTCCAAATGGTGAAACAGGGTGAAACCATCGAGAATCCGTGCGTCCATGAGCGAGTTCCAGCGGTTGATTTTCTGCGATCGGGGTCCAGGGGCCATTGGCCCCTGGTGGGGTCCAGGGGCGAAGCCCATGGGAC
>JADGBU010000194.1:0-1784 GCA_015231295.1 Magnetococcales bacterium
CGCGGGGATGGAGGGGAGTCGTCCGGTCCTGGTGGAAATTCAATCCCTGGCAGCCTCTTCGCTGCTGGCCCAACCACGCCGCGCCACCTTGGGATTCGATCCCAACCGGTTGGCGATGCTGGCCGCCGTGCTGGAAAAACGGTTGGGTTTGGGATTGTTCAATCACGATCTGTTCCTGAACGTGGCCGGAGGATTCCGCGTCACCGAACCGGCGGCGGATCTGGCGGTGGTGGCTTCGATTTACGCCTCGTATCGCAAGGCGACGGTGGATCCGGGATTGGTGATCTTCGGCGAGGTGGGATTGGGCGGGGAGGTGCGGGCGGTCTCCCATGCGGGTCCGCGCATGCGGGAGGCGGACAAGCTGGGGTTCACCCGCTGTCTGGCACCGGCCCAGAGTCTCAAGACCCCCCCACGGGGATTGAATCTCAAGGCGGAGCCGGTGGCCACCCTGACGGAAATGGTGGAAAAACTTTTTTATTGACGGTTAAAAAAAAGAGGAGGGTGCAGGAAAAAAACTCTCAGGACTTCTCTTTTTCTTTCAATGGATTGCGTTTTCATCATTTTTGATGATACTATCCATAAATCCGACGCTTTTGACAAGTGAAACCAAACGCTCTATGCTGTTTCAGTCACCCGACACCTCCCCACGAAAAATCGGAAATTCGACATTGGACCTTCATCACCAAGATCATTTTCATGACGAGTGCGGTGTTTTTGGCGTTTTCAATCACCCCGAAGCGGCCAATCTCGTCTACCTTGGACTCTACGCCTTGCAACATCGGGGTCAGGAATCGGCGGGCATCGTGTCGGTGGAAGAGCGCATGTTCTACACCTCCCGAGGCCAGGGACTGGTGGCGGACGTGTTCCGCCGCAACGAACTGGATACCCTGCACGGCAAGCAGGCGATCGGCCATGTGCGCTACTCCACATCGGGGGGCAGCATCAACTCGCGCAATCGCCAGCCTCTGGTGGTGGATACCGCCAACGGCGGCATGGCCATGGCCCACAACGGCAATCTGGTCAACGCGGTGGAGATGCGACGCGCGCTGGAACGACGCGGATCGATCTTCCAATCCACCATGGATACCGAGGTGATCGTCCATCTGACCGCCCTCTCCCGCCACAAAAGCTTCGCCGAACGGCTGGTGGAAGCCCTGGGTCAGGTTCAGGGCTCCTACGCCCTGCTGGCGATGAACGAACAGTGCATCATCGGCGCGCGGGATCCTCATGGTCTGCGTCCCCTGGTTCTGGGTCGCATCGGCGACAAAGGATATGTCTTCTCCTCGGAAACCTGCGCCTTGAATCTCATCGAGGCGGAGTTCGTGCGGGATGTGGAACCGGGCGAGGTGGTGGTGATCGGCCCGAACGGCGTGGAATCCTTCTTTCCCTTTCCCCGGCAGAAACGGTGTCTGTGCGTCTTCGAATACATCTATTTCGCCCGCCCCGACTCCAACATCGACGGCATCAACGTCTACGCCTCACGTAAAAGAATCGGCATGCGTCTGGCTCAGGAGCATCCGGTGCCCGGTGCCGATGTGGTGATCCCGGTGCCCGACTCCGGCGTGCCCGCCGCGCTGGGCTTCGCCCACGCCTCGGGTCTGCCCTTCGAATTGGGAATCATCCGCAATCACTATGTGGGCCGCACCTTCATCGAACCCCAACAGGCGATCCGGCACTTCGGGGTCAAGATCAAGCTCAACGCCAATCGGGATCTGATTCAGGGCAAGCATGTGGTGCTGGTGGACGACTCCATCGTGCGGGGCACCACCAGTCGCAAGATCGTC
>JADGBU010000194.1:1838-2921 GCA_015231295.1 Magnetococcales bacterium
CCATCCTTGTTACTACGGCATCGACACCCCCACCCAGAGCGAACTGCTGGCTTCGAGCCATACGGTGGAGGAGATGCGCACCTATGTGACCGCCGACTCTCTGGCGTTTCTCTCTCTGGACGGCATGTACGCCGCCGTCAACGGGCAGGGCAACGGCTATTGCGACGCCTGTTTTTCCGGTCGCTATCCGATTCCGTTTCCGCGTCACGAGGAGAACGCCCAGCTTTCGCTGTTGCAGGAAACCTGAGGGGAACGAGAGGCTCATCTCCCAGGGCTTGCGCCCTGGACCCCCGATCGTTTCTCCGGAACGTCACCCCGGGACGGTTGCTGTGCACAATTTTTTCGGATATCCTTGGCTTTTGAAAAATTTGGCCCTATATTGGCAGACGACTGATTCGCGAGGGTGGGAAAAGTCGGCATTGCCGGCTTTTTTGGTTTATCCACCCGGGAAATCCCATGCAACAATCGAATTGGTCAGGGTTTTTCCATTTTCCGAGGCGACGTTCGCTTGACAGACTCACCTGAAATCAACCCGCCCGCGACACCGACGCGGCTTGAACAACTGGCCACCGAAGCCGCTGTCGCCGAAGGGTGTCAACTCGTGGATGTGGAAAACGTCCTGGAAGGGAGAACACGGCTGGTCCGGGTTTTTCTGGATCGCGAGGATGGTCCGCTGCAACTCGATCACTGCGCGGCGGTGAGCGATCGACTGTCGGCCCTGCTGGATCACCACGACGCCATCACCGGAGAATACCGGCTGGAGGTCTCCTCGCCGGGCCTGACCCGTCCCCTGAAAAGACGGGAAGATTATGTACGTTTTCAGGGCAAACTGGTCGCGATCCATCTGTTCGCGGCCCTGCCCGCCGAACCGCCGCCCGAATCGTCAACGGTCGGCCCCGGCAAGACGGTCGCGCGGAAAAAAGCGACCGGCAGCAACCGGAAACTATTGAAAGGGATCCTGCAGGGCATGGAAGGGGACGACGTACTGATCCGCGTCCAGGAGACGATGATCCGCGTTCCTTTCCGGTCGATCGGCAAGGCCCATCTGGATTTTGAATTTTAGCCAAGACACCGGGTGTCATT
>JADGBU010000194.1:2951-5875 GCA_015231295.1 Magnetococcales bacterium
ACTGGCCAGGGAAAAGGGGATCCCCAGGGATATCGTCATCGAGGCCATGGAAGATGCCATCCGCACGGCTTCCAAAAGAAAATACGGCGCGCACAAGAATATCCAAGTCACCTTCGAGGGCAAATCCGGTGACTTCAAGCTCAATCAATTGCGCGAGGTGGTGGAAGACGAAGACGCCCCCGGCTACGAAGGTCCGGATACCCATATGGTGCTTTCGGATGCCCTGAAACTCAATCCGGCGGCCAAGGTGGGCGATTTTCTCGCCGAACCCCTGCCGCCCATCGAGTTCGGTCGCATCGCCGCCCAGACCGCCAAACAGGTGATCGTCCAGAAGGTCCGCGAAGCCGAACGGGACAGCGTGTTCCGGGAATACATCGATCGCAAGGGCACCCTGGTCAATGGCCTGGTCAAACGGGTGGAACGCAACAACATCTATGTGGATCTGGGCCGGGCCGCCGCCTTCCTGCCCCACGAGCATCAACTGTTCCGGGAACACTACCGTCCGGGAGATCGGATCCGCGCCTATATCCACGAAGTCCGGGATGTGCAACGCGGTCCCCAGATCATTCTCTCCCGCACCGCCCCGGAGATGGTGCCCAAGCTGTTTGAAATGGAAGTGCCGGAAATCTATGACGGCATCGTGGAAATCCGCGCCGTGGCCCGCGATCCGGGATTCCGCAGCAAAATCGCCGTGCGCTCCAACGATGCCCATGTGGATCCGGTGGGAGCCTGCGTCGGCATCCGGGGATCCCGCGTCCAGGGCGTGGTGACGGAACTCCAGGGCGAACGGATCGACATCATCGAATGGTCCTCGGATCCGGCGGTGTTCGTGTGCAACGCCCTCGCCCCCGCCGAAGTAATGAAAGTGGTGATGGACGAGGACGAAACCCGCATCAAGGTGATCGTGGATGAGGATCAGCTTTCGCTGGCCATCGGTCGGCGGGGACAGAATGTCCGGCTGGCCTCGGAGTTGACCGGCTGGAAAATCGATATCGTCACCGAACGGGAAGAGGCGGAAAATCGCGTCGAAGAGTTCGGAGCCATCGCCAAGGAGTTCATGAACCGGCTCGATCTGGATGAGGATGTCGCCACCTCTCTGGTTCAGGAAGGATTCTCCACCCTCGAAGAGGTGGCCTATGTGCCCCTGGAAGAGCTGGCGGGCATCGACGGCTTCGACGAGGAGATCGCACGGGAACTGCGAACCCGCGCCCGGGATCAACTGCTGCACTCGGCGTTGGAAAATGAAGAGCGCAAGGCGGCCCTGTCGATCGATCCGCGCATTTCGCAACTGCGGGGACTCACCGACACCATGGTGATCACCATGGCCGAAAAGGGCATCTCCCAACTCGACGACCTGGCCGACCTGGCCGCCGACGAGCTGCTGGAAATGCTCGACAACGCCTTGAGCCGCAAGGAGGTGGAACGGGTGATCCTCCAGGCGCGCGAGGTGGCTGGCTGGTTCGAGGAGTGACGTGAAACCGGAATCAGGCCGGAATCCGGCGGAAAGAGCAGGCGGAACGCGCGGGAAAACCACCCGGGCGGGTCGTAAACAGTCGGCACAGGCTCCCAAACCGGAGCGAAAACCGGAGCGAAAACCGCAACGGACCGCTCAACCAGACCGAAGCCCGGAGAGTCCGAGGAGTCCGGAGGGTCCGAAAAGAGCAGTTCGCGCCTCCGGCCCCGAAAACGGTCCGGAGCCGATACGGCAGGAGCCTCGGGAGTCGAGCCGGAGAAAAGGGCCGGTGACACCCAGGAAAGAGAGTCCGGATTCCGGTTGGAAGCCGTCGGATGCGGAAGCCTCCTCCCCGTGGAGACGCTGCGCCATCACCCGGAATCGACGCCCGAAAGAGTATCTGCTGCGCTTTGTGACCGATCCGAGCGGGCAGTTGTTCGAAGATGTGACCGGACGCCTGCCGGGACGCGGGATTCATGTGCTGCCGGACCGAAAACGGGTGACGGCCCTGCTGACTCGGCATAAAATGGGTCGCGATGAGATCGAGGTGATTTTATCCCGCCTGGAGCGTACCCTGGAACAGCGTTTGCTGGACGGGGTGGGACTGGCGCGCCGCTGCGGCGGCTGCCGGAAAGGGCTCCGGGAGGTGGAAGAACTGCTGAAACGTGGAACACGACCCCTGCTGCTGCTGGCCGAAGATGCGAGTCCCCTGATCGCACGACTGGAACCGCTGCTGGAAGGGATCGACGGGGTGGAAATTGTCACCGTACCGAATCAGGAACGACTGGGAACGCTGTGGTCTGGTCGTCCGGTGGTACTGGTCGCCGTGACCCATCCCGGAGTGGGAGAAAGAATTCGCGCCGATGCCGCCCGCTGGAACAGCTTCATGCAAAAAGGCGACAGTGGACGCGCATAGATGTGATGGGGATGGTGACAAGACCGACCACAATACCGGAAGGGTATTCAACCGTTGGAGAAGGTTCTTTTGAGCGATTTGAAAGACAGTGAGGACGAAGGGGGCGATGGCGACGGTGCGCGGCTGACTCTGAAAGCCCCGCGACGCATCGTTCTGCGCAAGACGGTGGAGGGAGGATCGATCAAGCAGAACTTCTCCCATGGCCGAAGCAAGAGCGTGGTCGTGGAGGTGCGCAAGAAAAAGACCTTCGTCAAGGGTGTCGGAGACGAGGAAGAGCCGTTGGGGGCGATCCGCGAAGAGAACGACGCACGGGATAAAGCCCGCAGTGGCGCGGCTCCCGTGGCGGCCAATCCCGAACCGAACCGGGATCGCAAACAGCAAATCCTGACCCCCATGACCCCTGCCGAGCGTCAATCGTTCCAGGAGAAACAGGAGCGGGAACGTCTGGCGCGGGAACAGGCCGAACGGGAACGCCTCGAAGCCGAACGGATCGAAGCCGAACGCCGCCGACAGGAAGAGGCGCGTCTCGAAGCCGAACGCCTCGAAGCCGAACGG
>JADGBU010000195.1:0-1515 GCA_015231295.1 Magnetococcales bacterium
GCGTGTACCGATTCCAGGTCTCTGTTCTGCGGATTGGCGTGTCGTCACTCCTGATCGGCTTGGGCATGCTGTTTTGGTCTCTGGAACCCTGGGCCGATGAAGCGTTCCAGATGGATCATGAACGGGCCCGTCATCTGATGCAATCCGGAGAGATTCTGCCTTTGGCGCGTATTGTCGAGGGGGAGGGGCGGTTGCGGGGTGGGCATCTGCTGGCGGTCGAGTTGCATCACGTTTCGGGCGTGCCCGTTTACGTGATCGACGTGCTGGATTCGCGGGGACAGGTGAAGGAGTGGCGATTCGATGCCAAAAGTGGTCGGTTGCTCCGCGATCTGGAAAATAAAAAACATGAGAATTGATCCATTATTGTTTCATGATGGTTCGATTTGTGGTTTTGTTTGTCAACTTCTATGGATAGAAAGGGAATGAGTCATGTCGGAACCGGTCGTGAGCAGCAAGGATAGTCGTTATATCGAGGCGCGGCGTGTCACGCAGGTTGGCACCGTCGGCGATACGGTCTTGACATTGGGCAAACTGGTCATCGGATTGATCTCCGGTTCCGCAGCTCTGGTCGCCGAGGGTTTGCACTCGGGCGCCGATCTGCTGTTTGATCTGGTGGTGCTGGTCGGCATGAAGATCGCCCGCAAGAAACCCGATGAGAGCCATCCCTACGGGCATGGAAAGTTCGAAGGGCTGATCAGTCTGTTGTTGGCGGTCATCCTGCTGATGGTGGCGGTGGGCATCGTGATCGATGCGGTGCATCGCATGGGCGGAGAGGCTCTGGAGGCTCCGGGACAGATGGCCTTCTGGGTGGCGATGATCTCCATTGCGGTCAAGGAGGCTCTGTTTCAGTATACCATCCGGGTGGGGCGGCGGTTGAAGTCCAACATCATGATGGCCAACGCCTGGCATCATCGCGCCGATTCCATCTCGTCGTTTGCCGCCATGCTCGGCATTGGTGGCGCCTTGATGGGATATCCGATTCTCGATCCGGTGGCCGCCATCGCGGTGGCGTTTTTCGTCAGCAAGGTGGGTTTCGAGATCGGACATGGCGCCATCAAGGAGTTGACCGACTCCAGCGAAGCCGTGGACCAGGAGACCCGTGACTTGATCCATCAGGTGATTCACGCGATTCCGGATGTGTTGTCCGCCCATTTTGTCACCCCGCGTCAGTTGGGACCGGATATCGTTGTCGATGTCCATGTGGTGGTGCCCATGTATCTGACCGTCTCCGAAGGTCATCAGGTGGCCGAAAAGGTTCGGATCAACCTCTTGACGCAAGTGGATTCCATCACCGACGTGGTGGTGCATGTCGATACCGAAGACGATATGGAGACCCATGTCCCCATTCTTTCGACGCGGCACGAAATCTTGGACTGGGTCATGGGTGAACTCACGACGGATCGACCGATCCTCGGGGTGATCCGGTTGCAACCCAGCTACTCCAGCAAGGGATTGCATCTGGATCTGGTGCTCAAGGTGAACGAAAACTGCTCCTGGCAGGAGATTCACGGGGAA
>JADGBU010000195.1:1580-1987 GCA_015231295.1 Magnetococcales bacterium
GGAGGAGTGCCGCGCGACGGCGTGAGCCCGAACACGAACGGACTCTTGAGCGCGTGCGAGAGCCCCGAAAGGCAGATAGGATCCGTTCTGCTGATTGGGGCTCTTTTTTTTGGGGCGGGCCGGGCGCGGTGGGCATAAAAAAAGGATTTGACCGTGAGATCAAATCCTTCGAATGTTTGAATTTGGTGCCGAGGGTCGGAGTCGAACCGACACGGAATTTCTTCCGCCAGATTTTGAGTCTGGTGCGTCTACCAGTTCCGCCATCTCGGCAACAGGGAGTAATCTAGCAAAAGGAGGGGCGGGAGTCAACGGCATTTTGCGGCAGGGGGATTTATTCTCCGGGCCGTCGCCGCAGCGGGGCGTGAAAGTGAATGCAATGCCCGGAGAAAATGTCGGCGGCTTCCATC
>JADGBU010000195.1:2009-5800 GCA_015231295.1 Magnetococcales bacterium
TGGACACAGTGGGCCAGTTGATCGATGGTCAGATTCTGTTCCATGGCCAGCACGGCGGTTCCGATCAACTCTCCGGCTCCGACCCCGGTGATGCCCGCCCCGAGAATTCTGCCGCTTTCGGGTTCCAGGATCCATTTGGTCACGCCTTCGGTGCGTTCCAGGGTGTGAGCCCGGCCCGAGGCGGCCCAGGGGAAACGGACCGCACGCACCGCGATGCCCTGTTCACGGGCGGCGCTTTCGGTCAATCCGGCCCAGGCGATCTCCGGATCGGTATAGGTGACGGCGGGCAGAATGGCACTCCGGACCGGAGGGGCCTTGCCCGACAGGGTATCCACCGCCACCCGCGCCTGGGCGGAGGCTCGGTGCGCCAGCATCGGACCTCCCGTGACATCCCCGATGGCCAGAATGGCCGGATCCGCGCTGCGCATGCCCGCATCCACCTCGATGGCTCCCCGGCCATCCCGGGTCACGCGGGTGCTCTCCAGGCCCGGAATGTCACTGGCCGGAATCCGTCCGGTCGCGATCAGCAGACGTTCCACCTCGTGGACCACGAGCTGACCGGACTCCTCCAGAATTTCCACGCGCAAGCCGTCCGGACTCTCCGTGACTCCGGTGACGCGCGCGTTGAGGGTGATCGATTCCAAAAGCGTGGCGATTCGTCCCGTCAGGGGGCGGACCAGATCCCGGTCCGCCCCCGGCAGAATGCCGCCGGAGGCCTCGACCACCCGCACGCGCGATCCCAAAGC
This sequence comes from Magnetococcales bacterium, assembly GCA_015231295.1. Taxonomy (GTDB): domain Bacteria; phylum Pseudomonadota; class Magnetococcia; order Magnetococcales; family Magnetaquicoccaceae; genus Magnetaquiglobus. The sequence goes on from JADGBU010000195.1 coordinate 2,756, forward strand.
GGCGTAGACCGAGCCCAGTTCCAACCCGATATTGCCCGCTCCGACCACCAGCAGCGTGGCGGGAATGTTCTCCAGAGCCAGGGCGCGGGTGGAGTCCATCACCCGAAAGGAGGAGCCGTCGATGCCGGGCAGGGAGGCCGGATGGGAACCGGTGGCGAGAATGAGGTGTTGGGTTTCGATGGCGAGAGGATCCGCCTCCGGGCGACGGATTTCCAGGCGGGTGGAGGAGAGCAGACGCGCGGTGCCGGAGATGCGGGTCACGCCACGCAGTTGGCACTGTTGGGTCAGACCGCTGGTCAGGCGCGTCACCAGGGCCTCTTTCCAGGCGCGGAGCTGATCGATGTCCACACGGGCGCGGCCCAGATGAATGCCCATGCTGGCCGCTTGCGCGCTTTCGGTGATCACCCGCGCGGCATGCAGCAAGGCCTTGCTTGGAATGCATCCGCGATGCAGACAGACGCCTCCGGGAGCGGTTTCGTCATCGATCAGGATGGTCTTGAAACCGTGACTGGCTGCGAGAAATGCCGCCGTATACCCTCCGGGTCCGGCACCGACCACCACGACTTGGGCAGATGTGATCATGATGAAGGCCTGAATCGGGTAAATGTTGTCAGATGTCGCACCGGCTGGTGCTGTTCAGGGGCTTCGCCCCTGGACCCCTACCAAGGGCTTCGCCCCTGGACCCCTACCAAGGGCTTCGCCCTTGGATCCCACCAGGGGGATAATCCCCCTGGACCCGTGATGATTGGGAGCGATGATCAGAGCCGATCGAGCACTTCCTGATTGATCTTGATGTTGGCGTGTGTCCAAAGACTGTTGAGATAGGCGATCAATTGCTCCTGTCCCAACATTTGTTCGATTTTCAGGAGCGACTCTTTTTCCGCCTTGGCAAGCTCTTCGGGGGTGGCGTCTTGGATTTTGTTCAGGCGTAACGCGATCAAACGTCCATCCTCTTCGAGGATTTCCGGATGATTGGGCTTGGTCGGATGGAGTTTGAAGGCGGTATCCCGAATGCGCGGACCGGGTTCTTTCTCCTGCCCTTCCCGCAGAAAAGCCGGAGGGGTCGAGATCTGGAGTTTGGCATGCATGGATTGGAGGGCCTCCAGGGATTTGCCTTCTCCCATGGCCTTGATCACGTCCTTCATGACTTGAAGGGAGGTTTCTTTGGCTTTTTCGGCTTTGCAGGCCTGGAGGAGTTCATCCTTGGATTGCTCCAGCGTTTTCGGGGCGGGCTCCTGCCGATCCATCACCTTCAGGGCCACGAATTGGGCATTCGGCAGTTCGATCAGAGACGAAAGCGTTCCCTTGGTGGTTCCGAAGGCCGCTTCGAGAAATTTGGCTTCCTGTTCGATTCCTGAGAGGTTCTTGTCATCCTGGGTAAGGAATTCGGTCTCTTTGAAGCGCAGGTTCAGATCGTTGGAGATGGTTTTCAGATCGCCGGAGGCCGCCAGTTGATCGTCGAAGGTGGAGGAACGGTCGAAAACCAGATCCTTGGCTTTTTGTTCCACGATACGGCCTCGGATCTCCGGCGTGACTTTTTCCAGCGGTTTGGCTTCCGCCGGGGTGATGCCATCCACCCGGATCAGATGAACGCCGTACTCGGTCTGCACCGGATCGGAAACCTTTCCGGCCTCCAGCGCGAACGCGACCTTCTCGAATTCGGGCACCATGACGCCTCGTCCGAACTCGCCCAGTTCTCCGCCCTGGGCGGCGGAAGCGTCATCCGAAAGCTCCTTGGCGACCTTCTCGAAGGACTCTCCGGCCTTGAGACGGGACTGAGCCTTGCGAATTTTTTCGTCGGCGGTGGTGGCATCGGTTTTTTCGTCGATGCGGGCCAGAAGGTGACGCACCTTGCGGGTCTCTTCCTTGCGGTACTCTTTGGCGTGTTCGGTATAGAACTCCTGGATCTCCGCGTCGGAAACCTGGACCGCATCCCGCACGCTATCGACATTGAGCAGCGCGTATTGGAGTTTGACCTTGGTTTTGGTCATGAACCGGGCCTGATTTTTCTTCAGGAAGGCTTCCAGCTCTTCGTTGGAGGGATGAATGTCTCCTTCCAGGGATGCGGGGTCGATGGAGACGAGTTCCACGAGGCGTTTTTCGTTTTCCATGCGGAGGATGTCGTTCACCATGGCCTTGGGAACCACGGTGGGGGTGGTCACGGTGCGCCGGATTTGATCGGAAACGATGTCGGCGGCCAATTGACGCTCGAACTCCGGTGCGCCCATCCGGTTGTTGCGCAGCAGGAGCATGTAGCGATCCTTGTCGAATTTTCCGTCCAACTGAAAGGCCGGGGTGGATTCGATGCGTTGACGCAGAACGGAGGGGGCGACCGTCAGGCGCAGATCCCGACCGGCCTTGAGAATCAGATGCCGGTTGATCAGCGAGGTGACGACACGCTGTTTCAGGCCGAGCATTTCGGCGGTTTTTTTGTCCAGCGCGCCTCCGGAGCGTTCCCGCAGACGTTGGAACTCCTCTTCATACGTTTCGCTGAACTCCTGGGGTCCGATGCTCCAGCCATCGGCCTGCACCACCGGCAACTGGTTGCGGCTGTTGACATAGCTCTCCACGCCCCAGACCAGGAAGGTCAAGGCGATGAAAATCAGCAGCAGCTTGATGAATATGGAATTGGCACTGCGGCGCAGGACATTCAACATCGTGCGAAGGCTCCGATACGGGCGAGGCGATCTGATTGGCAGGAAAGGCGCACCCTGGTTTCTGACGGGGATTCCGGATTGTGATGGATCTGGAATCGATCTGGAATCATCTCATATTTTTCGGTTTTGGCAAAGGGGCGTCGCTTTCCGGATTCCGGAAATGGCGTGATCAATCTTCGTCGCCCCGGATGCCGAATTTATCCAGCTTGCGGTAGAAGGTGCTGCGACTCACGCCCATCAATTTGGCGGCTTTTTTCTTTTTCCATTGGGCATCTTTCAGGGCGCGCAGCAGCTCTTCCTTTTCCGACCGGGGCGGGGGGGAGTCCGGCGGCGGTGTCGGCGGCGGAGAGGAGGGCGGGGGGACGCTCGGTGCGGGCACCGGGTAATC
>JADGBU010000196.1 GCA_015231295.1 Magnetococcales bacterium
TCGTCGATCTCGGCCAGACGTTGATCCACGGTTTGGATGGTGACGATATTGGCGGAAATTTCGGTCATGCCGAGTCGTCTGCAGGCCTCCAGGCGATGATGCCCGGCAACCAGACGGAACAAACCCAGATCCTGACCGTCGTCGGTCAATTCCGGTGTGACCAGAATCGGATTCAAAAGCCCCAACTCCCGGATGCTCTGAGCCAAAACCGTCACCGCCTCAGGGCGGACCTGCCGTAGTCGTTTGCAGACAATGATGAATTCGATGGGAATCGTGTCCATGCTCAAATCTCCAGTTCTTATGCGTTCTGCATGCCCTTGTAGGGGGTGCCTTTGATGAACATTTCCCGGTTCGGGTCGGGAACATTGATGCGGGTCAGAGGGGTGCCGGAGAAGAAGGCGTTCCAGGCCACCGCCGTGGCTCTGGCCACATAGGCGGACGTGACCACATTGCCGCCCCGAATGAACGGTCCCTGCTTGACGCGGGTCAGCTCGATGAATTCATGAAGAATCTTCCGGGGATCGTTCATGCGCAGGCCGTCATCCAGGGCCACCTGCCGCCAGAACTCCCGTGCTTTCCCTTCCTGATGGCGGAAGGTGATCAGGCCGATGGACAGGACTGCCGCCTTCAACAGCAACATGGAATCGTTGCCGGTTCGGTGAATGGTCTCGAAAAAAGCGTTGCCTTCCTCTTCCCAATCCCGGATCTCGGTGAGAACATCCTCCCGGCTGCTGCCGCTGTCGGAACGACGGAACCCGCCCTGGATGAAACGCAGCGCGGCAGCCACATGCATCGCCTGCTTCAGCGACATGCCGATCTGGTTGTGCAGATCCCTGGCCTTGATGGCGTCGATGATGGAGCGGGACAAATGGTTGTCATGGCGGGAGTAGAGTTCGGCCACTTCGTCCATGGTTTCGGCATCGGAGATCAACACGGTCAGGGTCACCGGAAGACCGGATTTCTCGATGGCCGCCAGGGTATGCTGTCCGTTGACCAGCAACTGTTCGTTGCGAAACCGAACGAAATGGATCTGAGTGCCTTGGATGAAGCGTCCGGCCTGGATCTCCTGGACCAGAGTGTCCCGATGGCGTGGGCGCATGGCCCTCTGCCGGGAAAAGATGTTGTGCTGGAGCCAGTCACCAGCCAACTCCGGGGTGACATGGACCTGCTGGCTGGAATGGATCTGAATCATTGTCTTGCTCCTGCTGCAAACCCTGGGGAAACCGCACGTCAGGCCCGCCAGGAATCGGGTTTTTTTGACCATGAATCCTAGACGTGCGGATGAGAGACGTGATCAACAATGGTTTATGTTGCGTCTGCGTTCGGCCTCGTACCGCTCGATATCATCCTGGCGGTAGACGACCCGACCACCGATCTTGAGGTATGGAGGTCCATCGCCCTTGCTACGCCAGTTCTGGAGAGTCTTGGGATTCAAGCCCCACCGCTTTGAAAGCTGAAACGGAGTGATGTGACAGGTATCCATCTCGTCCTCCTGGATGTGTGTTGTGCATGGGGAGGATGATAGCGACCAGGAGGTGAGGAAAAAGTGAGGAGAAAGTGAGGAGCCAGGTGAGGAATGCATGGTGGATTTTTGACCGTTCTTTATTGGTTTGAAAAAAATTTAATGGCAAAACCAAGCAACAATTTGTATTTGTTTGTTATTTTAAGAATCGGACAAAATTGAAAGACGAGGGAATCAATATTGAGCTGCAACGCCAGGTGAGGAGCAGGTGAGGAATCAGTGAGGAGCAGGTGAGGAACTGGTGTGGTGAGGAACTGGTGAGGAACTGGTGAGGAGCGGTGAGGAATCGATGAGAAATCATTGAAAAATCAATGATGAGCAGGTGAGGAATCAATGAGGAGCAGGTGAGGAACGGTGAAGAGCGGTGAGAAACTGGTGAGGAGCGATGAGGGGTCTATAAAAATCAGTGATAAATCAATGATAAACAGGTAAGAAATGGTGAGGAGCAGGTGAGAAACTGGTGTGGTGAGGAACTGGTGAGGAACTGGTGAGGAGCGGTGAGGAACTGGTGAGGATGTGCCGATAGCAGCTATGCTGTGGTGCGTGCCAGCAAACCGCCCGATGTGTATTGAGCGGCTTGCTGGCGGAAAGTCTCATGCCTTGATCCAGCAGAAACCATTACCGTAACCTATCAATTCTTTCCAGTCTGTTCGGCCTCGAAAAAGTTGGCTGATCGCCTTGGATGCAGACCCAACATTATCCAAAAGCATTGTTGTCTGATATTTGGCCTCACCTCGTTGCCATGCGCGCACCAGGATGCTGACGGCCATTTGCTGTTTGCCGGTAAAGATGAATTCGCGTCCATTGACGCGCACGATTTCGTAATCAATCGAGTGCCAGAGTGGCGACAAATCATCCACGGGTTCATGCTCCCCGGTGAGAACACTCCGCAGCATCCCCAGGTCAAGATGATAGCCATTACCCTCGGCAATGATGGCATCTTGCAGACTGAGCATGCGGTGACCGTGAGGAAGTGAGAGGTGCCTCCCCTGGGGTAACCGCCATGCCAACACCAGACCAGGGGAATGGCCGCTCATCCGTTTCAAAACATCATAAATTTTGTCGAACGCATCCATATGGGTAAACCTTCTTGCCAGATATACGTTTACCTTTCTGTTGCGGATCCTCAACATCCCTAAATTCCATAAGAGGTTGGTGATAATCATCCGTGAGTCTCTTTCCAGTTCCGCCAGATCGTGGATATGACGCACCAACCTGTCCACGTCGAGATTATAGGTCTTCATGTCTTCTTCAGGAACATCGACCCAGTAACCGTCATCAAAACTAAAATACTGATATGTGCCGGTTTCTTCGTTCCACTCCGGTTCTACAGAATCCACCTCAAATGTGCTCCGATTCGGAACCGATGTGCTGACCTCACCTTCGGTGAAAAATCCGTGATTCATCAGGATGCGGCCTTCAGCCTGATGAAAATCAGCGACCAGACTGCCAGCAATGTTCTCTTGTCCAGAATGGAACATCTCCGCAGCCAAATGGAACGCCTTGAGGGTGATGGTTGCATTGGCCATGATCACACATCCCGTACCAATCCCCAGCGAGGGAGGTACTTGTTGCAGATCAATCGTTCCTTCTCGGTCTTGCTTTTGAGGTTGCAGCCATTGGGGAGGGTGATGGTCACATTGATGGTCTGTTTGCGCCATGATGAGCCGCGCGACGGACGCAGACGGATCGAGAGAATGGCTTCGTCTGCTTCGAAGGTGTTGGACAACCCGTCGGCGGCAACGATCCATCGTTGCGCCTGCTCGTGAACCGTAAGGGCATCGCGCCACTTGGAGATCAACGCCATCTGCCCATGCTCCTGCATTTTGGGTCGCAGTCGCAGCCAGGTGATCTTCACGGCGTCGATACCATCCTCTGGATCACTTGGGAAATCACGGTATTTGATCAGACAATTCAGATCGTATTGCCGCAATGGAATCCTCTGCCCCAGAATATCCTGTTGCAGAATCACTTCGGCAAAGATCCGCGCCAGACGCGCCCGTTGGTCTACCCCCTGCGACACCACCTCGATCACGCCACTGACCGGCTCGTAGGTGATGGCCACCTCGATGACCGGGCGATGGGGGCGCAATTCCAATTCCCCGAGCGCATTGAACTCCAGGCTGGCGTCCGGAAGACCATCGCGATAGACCACGGCCTGCACCAGATGTTCGGTCTGGTTTTTCAAACCGGGACGGGTGCGTTCGAACAGGTCGAGTTTGGCATGCTTGGCGTTGAACAGAACGCGCACCTTCTCTTCGAACCGGCGGTGATGCGCAGCATTCTGACTCGGCACGAGATTGCGAGGGCCAACGAAGCCGGACCACATCCGACCCTGACGGCGCGTATCGGTATACCGCATCTCTTCCGCCCGGCGGAATGCGTCCGGATCATGCAGGAACAGCCACATGGATCGCTCGTGCGGGTTGGAGAGTTCGTCGATGAGGCTTCGATCTTTCAGCATATGCAGGATGGCCCACTGACCGGCTTCATCGGTCATCTCTTGAATCCGCTCGAAATCGGCGTTCATGGATGCCTGCGTCGTTTCGTCGAGTCCGGCAACTTCTCTCAACAATACCGTGGCATTGCGAATCGTACTGCTCCTCAGCAGTCCGCCGGAGCCAAAGCCTTTCCTGTCGAAATAAGCCTGCAACTGGTCCCTCGGTGTGTTACGGATCACTCGCGCTATGGTCGTCATGATGCCCTCCAAAAAAATGTCTTGCAAATTTTAACGATCGGACATAATCATATCGGCACACCGAACGATTGCAAGAGATTTTTTCTGCACAGGTATGATATTTTCTCCAACACCGAATTCAGAAACCAGCAAAGGAGTGCTATGCCCACATCTCTTGGAGAGAAGATAAATCTTCTCAGAAAGCAGAAAAATTGGACATTTGATCAGCTTTCTGCCGCGACAGAAACGAGCAGGAGTTATTTGTGGGAGTTGGAACAGAATCGCATTCCACGTCCATCAGCGGAGAAATTGCAACGGATTGCAGCCGCATTGGACGTCACGGCATCATTCCTGGTCGATAATGACAAAAATGATCCAGGGGAAGATTCTCTAGACCAGGCATTCTTTCGTAAGTATCGAAAACTCTCGCCCGAAACCAAGCAGAAAATGAGGGATCTTATTGATGTTTGGAGCAATTCATGATCGGAAGCGAACTTAAGGGGCCGCAAGAGTGGGCGGCATTCGTCAATCACGTTTTGGAAACGGCGTTCGGCGAAGAGAGATTTCCCGTGAGCATCGTGGATGTGGCGACCATGCTCACCCCGAGGCTGTTTCCGGAGGATCCCATCTCCATCGTCCAGGGGGCGAATCTGGATGGAGTGGATGGCATCCTGGTCCCTGATCCACGCCAGAAAAAAGGATGGGGCATCTTTTTCAACAGCAGCGTCCCTTCAAGACGGCGTATCCGGTTCACCCTGGGCCACGAATTCGGTCACTATCTCCTGCACCGTCACCGCCACCCGGATGGATTCCGTTGTGGGGACAGGGAGATATCGATTCTCGAAAAGACCTCCCGCATCGAGGAAGAGGCGGATACCTTTTCCGCCAACTTCCTGATGCCACCAGCAGATCTTCAAAGGCAAATCGCTCCCGAGGAGTTCACCAACCTCTCCATGCTTTCTTTCTGCGCCGACCGGTATGGCGTTTCCTTGCAAGCGATGATCCGGCAATGGCTGCGCATCACCCGCCGCCGTGCCATGCTCGTGGTCTCACGGGATGGCCGGATTCTCTGGTCCGAAGCGAGCGAGACCATGCGTCAGTCCGGCGTGCGTCTTCAGAACAGCCGGGTGGTGCCGGAACAATCCCTGGCGGTCAATCCGGACCTCACCAACTACCCTCGCGAAGGGATCCCCCTGCCGACAGGCTCCTGGTTCAATGAGGAGGAGACGGTCGAAATGATGGTCGCTTCCGAGCAGTATCATTTTACCCTCTCCCTGCTGCATCTCGACCTTGGCGACGTGGTAACCCCATGATCCACAGGCCATCAAGCCTGTCGGTTCGAGCCTGATGATTCTGCAAGCAATCTTCACAACGATCAACCTGCTGGGCATCTGGCGCTGGATGTTCGCCGCCTGACCTTCTTCCTCTCCATCCATCCCTCTCCTGTGACCGGTAACTGCGCAGACCGGTTTCCTGCGACCTCACGCGATATCCCGGCAGGACATTTGTGATCCCGGAACATCACCAACGATTTGAAATGTCTTACTTTTACATCCGATCTCGCCTATCCTTGTCCAGCGATTG
>JADGBU010000197.1:0-357 GCA_015231295.1 Magnetococcales bacterium
TGTGGAAGCCGCCAAGGTGGAAATGATCAAATGGACCGCCGGGATGTTTGTGGCTCAGACAGCTTTGAGCCTCGGTGCGATGTTCGCCGTCATGAAGATGAACCAGCCGCATGTCCCGGTCTATCAGGTTCCGCCCGCCCAGGAGATGCGTCTGCCGGTCCCGCCATCCGCCCCGGCGCGTTGATGGTCGGGAGAGGGGATCGCGATATCGAAAAACTTCTTGGGCCTCGTTGGACGATCTCGGATCCAGTATTCATGACTCACACGCCCACCAAGGAGAGGAAGCCATGAGCCACGCCACCTCCGTTCCGTTTGATACGCTGGCCTTTGTGAAGGAACTGGAAACCGCCGGGGTTC